>NZ_VSCV01000058.1:0-4455 GCF_047459355.1 Limnochorda sp.
GGTGAGGGGGCCTTAGGCGGGAGGGCCGACTAGGCGCGGCGGGTCGCATTCCCGTAAGAGCCACGTGAATTGGGAGAAGAGCGATCTGAGCGCCATTTGACAGAACACCCGAGGAGGGAAGGAAAACCAAGTTCCTTGCCGAAGGAGAGACGAGCCCACTTAGTATGAGGGCTAAACAAACTAAGCCCTTGGCCAAGAAGGCTGGAGAATGGTGCATGGTCCGCCTTGAGTGACCCGGAGCGTCATTCCGGGCGGGCTGGGGAGGGGAAGGTATGCCGCTTCAAGACCTGCGGGGGCAGGCCGTCATCAGGGAAGGGGACGACTTGGTCCGGCACCTGAACGAATTCCGCCTGGAGCCCCGGTACTCGGTGGGGGTGTGGTTCTTCAGCCCGGCCGCCAACCGGTTCCACGAACCCTACCAAGATCCGGCCAGCATCGAGGAGCGCCTGGAGCGGATCGCGTCGCTGGCCTCCTGGGGCGTGGTCGGTGTGGAGGCCCACTACCCCAACGAGATCAACGAGAAGAACCTGGAGACGTGGAAGAGCTTCGCCGCGTCCACCGGGATCCGGATCCTCACCGTGATCCCCCACCTCTTCTTTGATCGAATCTTCGAGTTCGGGTCCCTCTCGTCGCCCTTGCCTGAGGTGCGCCGGATGGCCATCGACCGCACCATCCGGGCCTTGGAGCTGAACAAGGAACTGGATACCGACTTCGCCGTGCTCTGGCCGGGGATTGACGGGTACGAGCAGCCCTTCGGCCTCAACATGGCCGCCGCCAGGCGCCGCTTCGTTGAGGGGCTGGCCGAAGCCATGGATGCAGTGCCGGGAGTGCGGGTGGCTTTCGAGCCCAAGCCCTACGAGCCTCGGGGTCACATCCTCTTCGGGACCACGGCCGAAGGGTTGCTCCTGGCCAGCCAGGTGGAGGCGCGGCTCACCCATCCCGAGAACCGGCGGCTTCTGGAGGAAGGGACCGCCTTGGTCTGCCTCAACCCTGAGGTGGGGCACATGCGGATGGCCTACGAGGACCTGGCCTATGCCTTTAGCCTGGTACTGGAAGCGGGGCGGCTGGCCCACACCCACTGGAACAGCCAGCCTCTGGGCGGGTACGACCTGGACCTGCCGGTGGGAGCGGTCGCGCCCGAGCAGTTGGACGCCGCCCTCTACGCGTTGAAGATGCACGGCTACCAGGAGCACTTCGGGCTGGATCTCAACCCCGAGCGGATGCCGGTGGAGGAGGCGGTCCGGATCTCCATCGAGGCCATCAACGCCGCGGCCGAGCGGGTGAACGCCATGGACCACGCCTCCATCGTCTGGGCGACGGAGCATCCGGACCGGGCCCGGGGGTGGATCGAGCGGTACCTGATCCGCACCCGGACCCCGCAGCCGGGAAGCTTGGAACCTCTGCCGCGCCCCCACGAGGGTGCGTGAGTTGGCTGGCAAGCTCAGTTCACAGGGGACGGTGCCCCAGGGCCCGTCCCGAAGCGAGGTGAACGCCTGAGGGGAGTCCTGCCTGAGGGGAGTCGGCTCGGTTGGATGGAGCGACGGCAAAACGACCTCATGAAAAGGAGGACACACGATGAAGCGGTTCGCGCTGGGCATCGCGCTGTGCACCGCCCTGCTGATCTTCCTGGGGAGTGTCGTTCCGGCTCTGGCGGCCAATGACAAGATCACCATTGGCGTCTCCATCCGCAGCCTCTCGGAGGAGCGCTGGGCCCGCGAGCGGGACATGATGGCGGAGAAGGCGAAGGAACTGGGCGTTGACATCATCTTCACCGACGCCAACAACGACGAGTTCGTCCAGAACTCCCAGATCGAGAACCTCATCGCCCGGGGCGTGGATGTGATCATCATCATCGCCCGCAACAGCGACACGGCCGCGGCCGCGGTGGAGATGGCCTCCAGCGAAGGCATCCCCACCATTGCCTACGACGTGGCCATCTACCATCCGGATGCCATCTACGTGTCCTTCGACAGTGTCCGGGTGGGCGCCGAGATGGCCCGGGCCATCGTCGAGCGGGTCCCGACCGGCAGGTACTTCTGGCTCGGCGGCTCGCCCACCGACGACAACGCCTACCTGGTCCGGCAGGGACACTTCCAGGTGCTCCAGCCCTTGATTGACAGCGGCGCCATCGAGTTGATCGGCGAGCAGTGGTGCGACGCCTGGAGCCCGGAGCAGGCCCTCAAGCACACCGAGAACGCCCTGACCGCCCACGGCAACCGGATTGACGCCATCATCGCCTCCAACGACGGTACCGCCGGCGGCGCCATCCAGGCTCTGGCCGAGCAGGGGCTGGCGGGCCTGGTGGCCGTCTCGGGGCAGGATGCGGACCTGGTGGCCTGCCAGCGGATCGCGGAGGGCACCCAGACCGTCACCATCTTCAAGGACGTCCGGCTCCTGGTGGAGGCGGGCATGCAGGCGGCCGTGGAGCTGGCCCGGGGCCAGCGTCCGTCGGGCATCAACGGCAAGTACGTCAACGAGGCCAAGGGGATTGAGCAGGACGCGATCTACGTCGACGTCATCCCCGTCACCCAGGAGAACCTCTACGAGGTCATCGTCAAGAGCGGCTTCCACCGCCTGGAGGACGTCTACCGGAACGTCCCCCGGGATCAGTGGCCGACGGACTGAGGCTGGATCCATCCTGCGCCCGGCTCCTTTTGGGGGCCGGGCGCAGGGCTTCGCACGGGATTGAGCTGGGAGAGGAGTCGTGGTCGTGCCGGAATCGGGCAAGACGCTCCTTGAGATCCGCCATGTGACCAAAGCGTTTCCTGGCACGCGGGCCTTGGACAACGTCTCCCTCGATGTGCGGCCCGGCGAGATCCTGGGCCTCTGCGGTGAGAACGGGGCGGGGAAGTCGACGCTGGTCAAGATCATCAGCGGCGTCTACCCGTATGGCACCTACGAGGGGGAGCTCTTCTTCCGCGGGGAGCCCCTGCGCCTGACGGGCACCCGGGATTCGGAAGCCAAAGGCATCAGCATCATCCACCAGGAACTGGCCCTGGTCCCCCAGCTGACTGTCGCCGAGAACATCTTTCTGGGCGGCGAGCCGGCTGCCTGGGGCGTCATCCGGCAGGAGGCGATGAACGCCGCGGCCCGGAGGCTCCTGGAGCGGGTCGGTTTGGACGTGCCGCCCACGGTCCTGGTGGGGAGCCTGGGCGTGGGCCAGCGGCAGATGGTGGAGATCGCCAAGGCTCTGCGGCGGGACGTGAGCCTCCTGATCCTCGATGAGCCCACCTCCGCCCTGAACGAGACGGAGGTGGAGCGGCTGATGGAGACCTTGCGGGAGCTCCGCCGCCGGGGCGTCTCCTGTATCTACATCTCTCACAAGCTGGATGAGCTCTTTGAGATCACCGACCGGATCACGGTGCTGCGCGACGGCCAGGTGGTGGGCACCGCGCGGACCGCGGACCTGGACGAGGATCGGATCATCGCCATGATGGTGGGCCGGCCCCAGAGCGGGCGGTACCCGCCCAAGACCCGGCGCCCGGGCCCGGTCCGGATGCGGGTCCGGAACTGGTCGGTGAAGCATCCCGAGAACCCCGAGCGGTACGTGGTGCGGGATGTCTCCTTTGAGGTGCGGAGCGGCGAGATCCTCGGCATCGCGGGCTTGATGGGCTCGGGCCGGACCGAGCTGGTGCAGAGCCTCTTCGGGGAGTACGGCGTGGAGGTCTCGGGGGAGATCGAGATCGACGGCCAGCCCTGCCGCTTCCGGTCGTCCCGGGACGCCATTGCCATGGGTGTGGGGTTGGTGGTGGAAGACCGGCGGAACGGCGGGCTGATCACCATGCACTCGGTGGCCAGCAACGTCACCTTGCCCTCCCTGCCCAAGGTGAGCCGGGGGCCCGTGATCAACCGGGGTCTGGAGCTGGCCTCGGCCGCCCAGTTGGTGGAGGAGCTGAGCATCAAGGTGCCGGGGCTGGAGGCGGCCGTCGAGACTTTGAGCGGGGGGAACCAGCAGAAGGTCTCCATCGCCAAGTGGCTGATGACGAGGCCCCGGATCCTGATGCTGGACGAGCCGACCCGGGGCATCGATGTGGGGACCAAGTACCAGATCTACGAGATCATGGACCGGCTGGCCGCGGACGGGATGGCCATCGTCATGGTCTCCTCCGAGCTGCCTGAAATCCTGGGGATGAGTGACCGGATCCTGGTGATGCACGAGGGGACGGTGGCCGGCATCCTGGATGCCGACGAGGCCGATGCCGAAGCGGTGATGGCCCTGGCCACCATGGGGGCGCGGTCGACAGCCGCCGCGAAGAATCTGTAGGGGAGCTGGAGTCCAGTGGGCAAGCCAGAGTTGATCTCACCCGTCACCGAAGAGTCCGCCTTGGTTCGCAGGCTGCGGGAGAACATCCGGGCCTACACCCTGGTCCTGGCCCTCTTGGCCTTGTGGATCGGCATGGCCGTGGCCACCGACGGGGTCTTCCTCGCCCCGCGGAACATGTCCAACCTCTTCCG
>NZ_VSCV01000010.1:0-62285 GCF_047459355.1 Limnochorda sp.
CGAAGAGCTTCACCCACGCTCCCTCCCTGGATGCCAAGACCGCTCGGCTTTGGCCGGGTCAGAAGCGGACGGTCACCGCGAGGGTCAGCTGGTCCAGGTCGCTCAGATGCTTCTGGCCGACCTCGCTCGCCGGGCCCCCATCCACCAGGATGAGGCTCAGGCTGGCCTGGGTGGTGGGGGTGAGCTGGTACCGGTAGGTGGGGACCAGGACCCGCGAATCATCCCGGAGGCTGTCCAGGGCCAGGAGCTCCAGGGTTTGATCATCGGTGAGGGGGATGGAGGCGAGCCCCATCAGGTACTGGCCCGCCGGAACGTCGCTCTCGTTGAAGATCTTGAGGAGGCTCCCCCGGCCGTTGTAGATGTACTGGAGCTCCGCCCGGATCCCCCGGGGGAAGAGGTAGTCCACCCCCAGAACGGCGGTGGGATAAGGCTTCGTGGGGCCCCAGATCTGCCCCGCGCGCTGTTCGTCCAGGCCCTCCACCCGGCCGGGGAAGGTGTAGGTCCCCTCCCCCCAGAGGGTGAAGCCCCGCCAGGCCGTCGCGGCCGCCAGCCCCACCTTCTGTTCCCGCCGCCATGCGCCGTGCAGGTTGGCCTCGCCCTCCCAGACGACCGGCTGGTCCTCGTACCCGTTGAAGTAGCTCAGGTACAGGCTTGTCCCCCGGTAGAAGGTGTCGAACTGGAGGCCGATCTCGCCGGGGTTCTCATAGTCCTTCACGTTCTCGGCGGTCAGGCCGGTCTCGTCTTGGAGCACCCTTTCCCACTCCGACGGCTCGAACGCGGGGACGATCACCACGCTCAGGGTCCCCACGTTGAAGTAGGTGCTGGTCCGGATGGCGGTGACGGGCTGGACCAGCCCCTCCAAACCCCGGGTCAGGTCCAAGGTGAGGGGCGAGAAGTAGCTGGTGGGGTTGAAGCCGTCGGCCGTTCCCCAAGCGATCCGCTGGCGGCCAATGCGGAAGTCGGTCAGATCCGAGTAGAGATCGACGTAGGCCTGGTCCAGCTCCAGGAGGGTGGAGCTGTCGCCGTTGGCCACCCCTTTCAGGGCTTCCAGACCCGCCACCCCCGCGTCCCAGTAGCCTTTGAGGGAGATGTGGCCCGCCGCCTCCCAGCCGAACCGGCGTTCAAACTGGAGCTGGTAGTGGGTCCGGTTGAGGGAGACCTGGCCCGGTCCCCACGTGATCTCATCCCCGATCTCATCCCCGTTGAGCCGGGATCCCTCGGTAAGAAAGAACCCCAGCGTCTGGCCCACCTGGCCCCGGATGGTCACCTCATCCTGGGCGCGCGCCACGCCCGCCAGGCCCAAAGCCAACAGCAAGCCCAGGACCAAGGCGAGCGCTGGGTGGGGGGAGCGTTCTGGGGTGTGACGGGGGCCCATCGCGATCCTCCTCAACAAGGTTCCAGCCTGTCCTTCCGTCGCCTAGCGACGCAGCTCCCGCAGGAAGTTGGCGGGGACGTCCGTGCGGGACGTGGTGACCAGATCGATGATGGTCTTGGTCTTTTTGAGCACGTTCACCATCTCGATCCGCCGCGCCTCCCACGTTCCGGCGGGGGTCTGCTGGAAATTGCTGTTGAGGAGCTGCTTCCACAGGACCCCATCCCGGTTGTAGAAGTCGACCCTCAGGGGCAGGAACTCCTCCTGCCAGACGTACATCACCACGTGGCTGTACAGGCTGTCGGCCTCCTTGGGGGTGAGCCGGAGGACGTAGGCCGGGCGCCCCTCCCACTCGCTGTCGGCCAACCGCTCCGCGGTGTACAGTTGGGTAAAGGAAGCGAAGCTAGTGATTTCCTCATAGGTGAAGTCGGTGTTCATGAAGGTAGAGCCCCGCTCGGTGGCGGCGATCCGCCGCTCCCGGCCCAAAGCGGGGAGGTAAAGGAGAATGTCGGGGTCGCCCTTCCGGGGCGTGCGGGTGTAGAGCTTGGTGCCCGCCACGTCGGCCGGGGCCACGTACTCCAGGAGCTGCTCGGTCCCGTCTGCGGACGTCCGGATGAAGATCCGCATCTCGCTGGGCCGCTCCTGGCCCCGCTCGTTGACCGTGGTAAGCCGGACCTGGGCCATCCCCTGCTGGGTGGCCAGCGGGGAGTCGCCCTGGAGCCGTTCCAGAATCTCGGGCCCCGTCAGCTCGGCGGCCGCCCCGACCGCCGTCAGGAGCCACAAGGCCGCGCACGCCGCGAGAAAGGGTGCGGCCAGACCCTTCCGCCAATCCATCCACGTCACCTCCAAGCCGATCCCCCGCGCCGGACCCGGCCTTCCGTCCCGCCGCGCACGGCGCGCCCCGGTAGGGCCCACCGTGCCCGCACCCAGCCCTCGGGCAAGAGTCCCAAGACCGCGGCGAGCACCGTCAGGGCGCCCACCGAACTGACCACCATGGTCAGGGCCAGGAGCCACCCCAAGATCGCGGTGGCCTGCAGGCTGGAGACGAGCAAGACCACAAACCCCGCGGCCAGGGTGAGCGCGTTCACCATCACGCCCCGGCCTGTGCCCGCCAAGGTTCGGGCCATAGCCTCGCCTTTCGCCACCCCGCGGTTCAGTTCCTGGCGGTAACGGCTCACCAGGTGGATGGAGTAGTCCACGCCGATGCCGATGGCGAGGCTGGCCACCATGGTGGTCACCATGTCCAGGGGCACGCCGCCGTACCCCATCACCCCGAAGGAGACCGCCACGGTCAAGAGGAGCGGAATCAGGCAGAAGAGCGCGAGGAGCGGCGAGCCGAGAAACACGGCAACGATGGCCCAGACCGTCCCCGCCGCCCAGCTCATGCTGCTGATTTGCCCCCCGGTGAAGTGTTCGGCCAGCCGGAGGACCACTTGAGCCGTCCCCACCACCACCGGCTCGATCCCCGTGCCCGCGAACCGGGCCCGGGCCGCCTCTTCGATCTGGCCGATGATCCGGGCCAGATCGGCGGTGCCCACATTGGCGATACGGGCCACCAGGCGGGTCTTCTGGTAGTCGTAGCTCACCAACCCGTCAAGGCTCACCCCGCCCGCGAAGTCGAAGAGGAGGAGCTCCTGGGCCACCGCCTCCCGGCTGTCGGGGATCCGGTAGGCGTCGGGATCGTCGCCGTTCAAGGCCTGGTGCACCTGGGCGACCACGCCCGCCAGGGAGAGGGGCTGGCTCACCTCCGGCATGGCCGCCAGGTCCGCCTCCAAGGCGGCCAGCCGGCGGAGGATCTCAGGCTCCTTCACCCCGTCGGGAACGCCCGTGTCGATCACCACCGAGATGGGCGTCGTCCCGCCCAAGAACTGCTCGGCCAGACGGGTCCCCCGGACGACGGGGCTGTCGGGCCGGAAGTACGAGACCAGGTTGGTCTCCACCTCCAGCCGGGGCACCCCCACCAGGCTGACCACCAACACCACCACGCCCGCCCCGACCACCGCCAGGGGCCGCCGGGCGCAGGCCCGGGCCACCGGCGCCACCAGCCGGGCCCAGAGACCCGACCGGAGGCTGCCGCCCTGCTGCCGGGCCGGAACCGGCCGGAGGACCAAGACCGCCGGGATGAAGGTAAGGGTCACCACCATCGCGAACAGGATGCCAATGGCCGAGAAGAGGGCGAACTCCCGGATGGGCTGGACGTAGGAGGTGAGCAGGGAGGCAAAGCCCGCCGCGGTGGTGAGGGCGGTCATCACCACGGGCCGGGTGATCTCGGTCATGGTCAGCTCGATGGCCTCCCGCTGGGAGAGCCCCCGGCCCACCTCCTCATAGAACCGGTTCATCACGTGGATCCCCGCCGCGCTCCCCATGGCCATGAGGATGATGGGGATCAGCATCGAGACCAGGGTGAACTCGTACCCCAGGAAGGCCATCAGGCCCATGGTCCAGAGCACCGCGATGGAGACGGAACCCAAGGGGAGCAGGATGCCCCAGGGCGTCCGGAAGGCCCCCAGCAGGATGAGGAAGACCACCAGGGCCGCCAGGGGGAGGAGCACCCGCAGATCCCGGTAGATGACCCGCTCGGCGTACGCCCCCATGTAGCCATCGCCCGCCAGGTACCACTGGCCTTCGCCGGCTTGGGTCAAGACCTCTTCGATCCGGCGGATGAGCCCCTGGTACCGCTCAGAAGAGCCCTGGTAGGCGGGATCGACGGCGACCAGGAGGGCCAGGGCTTGGCCGTCGGGGGCGGCCACCTGCCGGCCTTGGGGCGATGAGAAGAGCCGGTCCCGAAAGGTGGCGGCTTCCGCGGCCGTCCGGGGGACGGAGCTGGCCGCCGGCTCGATCTCGATCCCCCAGTCGCTGGCCCGGACCAGGGGCATGTTGAGGGGCGTCACCAACCCGGCTACCCCGGGGATGGTGGCGAGCTGCTGGGCGACGCGATCCACTTGAGCCAACGCCTCGGGCCGGAAAACATCCTCCGCGGCGTAGAGGATGATCAGGACGCTTTCGTTGCTGAAGTCGACCGCGGTCTGGTTGAGGGCCTCGATGACGGGATCGCCCTGGGGGATCATAGCCCCCAGGTCCGCGCTGTAGCCGATCCGGGGAAGAAGGCTCGCGCAGGCCGCTGAAAGGAGCACAATCGCCCCGATCACCCACCGGGGGTGCGAGGCGACCCACCGACCCACGCGTTCCATTGCACCTGGCCTCCCAGACCGGCTCCGGCCAACGCTGACCGGCCCCTCGTCGTCATGCTACACGGGGCAACTATACCAATCCGCCCAGAAAGTGTCAACGGGAAGGGCGGGGCAAAGCCCGTTCACTAGCCTCTTGGGCGCCTCGCGACCACCAGCACCCACGCCTCCTCCAGCTCCCGCCCGGCCACCTCCAGCCCCACCTCCCTGAAGGCGGCCTCCACCGCTCCCTCTTGGCCCGCGGCAATCCCGGAGGCGAGGAGCACGCCCCCGGGAGCCAGGATGGGGACCAAGGTGGGGGCCAGCTCGACCAGGATCGAGGTGAGCAGATTGGCCACCACCAGCTGGGCTCCCCCGGGCTGGACCGCCCGGACGGCCCGCTCGGCCACCTCGGTACTCCCCTCCAGTACCGTCACCGCCCACTGGAGCCGGTTGCGCTCCACGTTCTCCCGGGCCACCCGGACGGCGATGGGGTCCACGTCGACGGCCACCACCCGCCGGGCTCCCAGGAGGGCAGCGCCCATGGCCAGGATCCCTGAGCCTGTCCCCACATCGGCCACCACATCGCCAGAAGCCAAGTACCGCTGCAAGCCCTTCAGGCAGAGGCGGGTCGTGGGATGGGTCCCGGTGCCGAAGGCCAGGCCGGGGTCGAGGACGAGGGTCTGGGTGCCGGGGGGAGGCTCCCCGGCTTCCCAGCTGGGGCGGATCCAGAGCCGGCCGATCTGCATCGGGGGAAAGTGCTCTTTCCAGCGCTCGGCCCAATCCTCATCATCGACGGCCTCTTGGTGAAGCCGGGCCGGCCAGGGCTGCAGCCCTGAGGCGGCCAGCCGTTCCTGAAGGTGGGCAAAATCGTGCTCCGGGCTGGGAGCCCTCTCGGCGGGAAAGTAGGCGACGACCCGGACGGCACCGTCCGGGCTTCCCTGGTGCTCGGTCCCGGCGGCCCCCAGGGCCCGCAGGCCCTCGGCCGCCACCTCTTCGGCCTCGGGGGTCACCTCCACTTGCCAGCGGATCCACCCGGCTCCCATCTTACTCCGCCTTTCGGAAGGCATCCCGCATCCGGTTGAAGAAGCCCCGCTCCCCTTGCGGCTGCTCGCCGCCGGCCCGGGCGAACCGGCGCAAGAGGTCCCGCTGCTCGTCGGTCAGGTGGGTGGGGGTGACCACCTTCACCGTGACGTACTGATCGCCCCGGCCGAAACCCCGTACATCGGGCACGCCCTTCCCCCGCATGCGGAAGACGGTCCCCGTCTGGGTGCCTTCAGGGATCTTGAGGGTGGCCGTCCCCTCCAAGGTGGGGACTTCAATCTCATCGCCCAAGGCCGCCTGCACGAAGCTGATGGGAACCTCGCAGTGGATGTCGCGCCCTTCCCGGCGGAAGAACGGGTGGGGACGGACGGTGACGAAGACGTACAGGTCCCCCGGGGGCCCGCCCCGCTCGCCCGCCTCCCCTTCGCCGGCCAGCCGGATGCGCTGCCCGTCTTCGATCCCCGCCGGCACCTTCACCCGGATCCGGCGGGTGCGGCGGACCACGCCCGCGCCCCGGCACTCCCGGCAGGCGGTCTCGACGGTCTGGCCCTCGCCCCGGCAGCGGGGGCAGGTGTGGACGTTGACCAGCCGCCCCAGGGGCGTCTGCTGCACCCGCCGCACCTCACCCGTCCCACCACACTCGGGGCAGGTCCGGATGGGGGTGCCGGGCTCCGCCTTGTTCCCGTGGCAGTGGGGACAGACCTCCACCCGGGGCACCGAGATCTCCGTCTCGATGCCGAAGGCCGCCTCCTCAAAGTCCAGCTCCAGATCGTACCGGAGGTCGGCGCCCCGGACGGGCCCCCGGGCCCGGCGCCGCCCGCCGCCGCCGAAGAAGGCGTCGAAGATGTCTTCGAAGCCCAGATCGGCGAAGCCGCCGAAGGGATCGAAGCCGCCCCCGCCGGCGCCGGCGCCCCCGCCGCCGGCGGGACCCTCGAAGGCGGCGTGGCCGAACCGGTCGTACGCCGCCCGCTTCTCCGGGTCGGAGAGGACCTCGTAGGCCTCGGTCGCCTCCTTGAACTTCTCCGCCGCGTCGGGCGCTTTGTTCACGTCAGGGTGGTACTGGCGTGCCAGCCGGCGGTACGCCTTCTTGATCTCGTCGGCCGTCGCCGACCGGTCGACGCCCAGCACCTCATAGTAGTCCCGCTTCCCGGGCATCCGGTTCAGGCACCTTTCTCGTCAGCCTTGGGCTCATCCTTGACCTGGTACTCCGCATCGACCACGTTCGGGTCCTCCTGGGCTTGCTGGGCCTGACCCGCGGCCCCGTCGGCCCCCGACGGACCCTGGCTCTGGTAGATCCGGGTGGTCACCTGGTAGAGGGCCTGGCTCAAGGCCTCCTGCTTGGCCTTGATGGCCTCCACGTCGTCCTGGCCCATCACCTTCCGGAGCTCTTCGATGGCGCCGTTGATCCGCTCCCGCTCCTCGGCCCTCACCTTGTCACCCAGGTCCTTCAGGCTCTTCTCCGCGGTGTAGATGAGGGTGTCGGCCGCGTTCCGCTGCTCCGCCAGCTCCTTCTTCTTCTTGTCCTCTTCGGCGTACCGCTGGCTCTCCTCCACCATCCGCTGGATCTCTTCCTCGCTCAGGCTGCCGCGGGAGGTGATGGTGATGCTCTGCTGCTTCCCGGTCCCCAGATCCTTGGCCGACACGTGGACGATGCCGTTGGCGTCGATGTCAAAGCTCACCTCGATCTGGGGCACGCCCCGGGGCGCGGGCGGGATGCCCGTCAGCTGGAACCGGCCCAGGGTGATGTTGTCGGCCGCCATGGGCCGCTCACCCTGGAGGACGTGGATCTCCACCGTCGTCTGGTTGTCCGCCGCGGTGCTGAAGATCTGCTTCTTGCTGGTGGGGATGGTGGTGTTCCGCTCAATCAGCTTGGTGAAAACGCCACCCAAGGTCTCAATGCCCAGAGAGAGGGGCGTCACGTCGAGCAGGACCACATCCCGCACCTCGCCGGCCAGGACCCCTGCCTGGATGGCCGCCCCCAGGGCCACGCATTCATCGGGGTTGATCCCCTTGTGCGGCTCCTTGCCGAAGAGGTCCCGCACCGCCTCCTGGACCGCCGGAATCCGGGTGGACCCGCCCACCAGGAGCACCCGGTCCACCTGATGGGGCTGCAAGCCGGCGTCGGCCAGGGCCTGGCGGACCGGCCCCAGGGTCGCCTCCACCAAGTCCCGGGTCATCTGGTTGAACTGGGCCCGGGTCAGGGTGAGGTCCAGGTGGAGCGGGCCGTTGGGACCCGCGCTGATGAAGGGCAGGTTGATGGTGGTCTGCTGGAGCCCCGACAGCTCAATCTTGGCCTTCTCGGCCGCCTCCCGGAGCCGCTGCATGGCCATCCGGTCCTCCCGGAGGTCGATCCCATGCTCCTTCCGGAACTCCTCCACCATCCAGTCCACAATCCGCTGGTCGAAGTCGTCCCCGCCCAGGTGGTTGTTCCCGCTGGTCGCCTTCACCTCGAAGACACCATCACCCAGCTCCAGGATGGAGATGTCGAAGGTCCCCCCACCCAGGTCATAGACGGCGATGATCTGGTTCTGCTCCTTGTCCAGGCCGTAGGCCAGCGCGGCCGCGGTGGGCTCGTTGATGATCCGGAGCACCTCCAGGCCCGCGATGCGGCCGGCATCCTTGGTGGCCTGGCGCTGAGCGTCGGTGAAGTAGGCCGGGACCGTGATGACCGCCTGGGTGACCGGCTCGCCCAGGTAGCTCTCCGCGTCGGCCTTCAGCTTGCTCAGCACCATGGCCGAGATCTCCTCGGGAGAGTACCGCTTGCCGTCGATCTCCACCCGGTAGTCGGTGCCCATCCGCCGCTTGATGGACATGATGGTCCGCTCCGGGTTGGTCACCGCCTGGCGCTTGGCCACCTGGCCCACCAGGCGCTCGCCGTCCTTGGTGAAGGCGACCACCGACGGGGTGGTGCGGCTCCCCTCGGAGTTGGCGATGACCACCGGCTCGCCGCCCTCCAGGACCGCCACCACCGAGTTGGTCGTCCCCAGGTCGATGCCTACGACCTTACCCAACGTTGTTGCCTCCTTCGCCGTCAGAAGCCTGCCCCTCGCCAGCCTGGGCGACGCGCACCAAGCTGGGCCGGATCAACTTGGATCGGAACAGATACCCGCGCTGAAGCTCCTCCACGACCGTATCGGGCTCGTAGCCCGGGGCCACCACCCGGTCCATGGCCTCGTGGTACCGGGGGTCGAAGGGCTGCCCGACCGCCTCGACCGCCTGGAGGCCCGCCTGTTCCAGCACCGAGCGGAACTGGTCGTAGACCATGCGCACCCCGGTGGCCAAACCTTGCGCCGGCGACCCTTCCGGGAGCCCGTCCGCCGGGACGGCGGCCAGGGCCCGCTCCAGGTTGTCCACCACCGGCAGGAGCTGGCGGACCACCTCCTCGGCGCCCTGATTCTGCCACGTCTCCCGCTCCCGCTGGATCCGCTTCCGGTAGTTGTCGAAGTCGGCCTGCAGCCTGAGGTACTGGTTCCAAAGCTGCTGGCGGGCCGCCTCAGCCTGCTCGTACTGCTCCCGGACCGCGGCCAGCTCCTGGGTGAGGCCCTCCACATCGGTCTCCGCCTCGCCCTCACCCTCCGGGGCCGCGACCTCCCCGCCGGAGGCGCTCCCCTCCGCCTGGGCTTTCTCCCCCGCGGGCCCCTTCCCGTGCCCTTCGGCGGCTGGCTCGGATTCCGACGGCGCGGCGGGCTGGCCCGCCTCGGTCCCGCCGGCCGAGGTGACCGGCTCTTCTGTCATCCTGGCGCGTTCCTCAGCCTGCTCGGCCATAGACTCCCCTCCACAGAGAACCGCCGCACCGATGCGGCGCCACGAAAAAGGGCCCCGCAGGACCCTTCCTGAAAAACCTTCCCACGTCGACCACCCCGGGGGTTCACGGCCGGTTGCGGCGCCGGGCCAGGGCCTGGCTCAACTCCTCGGCCACCAGGCGCATGACGGCCACCACCCGGCTGTACTCGAGCCGGGTGGGCCCCAGGACCCCGATCTGGCCTACCACCTGGCCGCCCACCTCGTAGGTGGCCATCACCAGGCTGCACCCCTCCAGCGGCCCCTGGCCATTCTCCTGGCCGATCCGGATGGTGAGTCCGCTCTGGCCGTGGGAGCTCAGGATGTTGAGGAGCGCATCCTTCTGCTCCAAGAACTCCAAGAGCGGCCGGAGCCGGTCCACATCCCGGAACTCGGGCTGGTGGAAGAGGTTGATGGCCCCCTCCACGTAGACCCGTTCGTCACCACCGGCCGCAAGGGCGTCCTCCAGCAACGAGGCGGCGCCGTCGTACAGGTCCGGGTCACCCAGGACATCGGCCACCTGCTGGTAGAGGGTCCGCCCCAGATCCCGGACACTCACACCCTCCAAGCAGTCGTTGAGGACCGCCTCCACCCGGGCGAGCTCCTCCTGAGTCCAGCTCCGGTGGGTCTCCACCACCCGGTGCTCCACCAGGCCTGGGATGCCCACAAAGACCACCAGCACCACCTGGGGATCGAGGGCGATCAGCTCCACCCGCTTCAGGATCGCGTCCTCAATCCGGGGCACCACGGCCAGGCTCGCGTAGCGGGTCATGGAGGCGACCACCTGGGCGGTGGAGTGGACCAGCTCCTCGATGGCCGTCCGGCGGGAGAGCTCCGTCTGGATGGCCCACCGCTCCTCCTCATCGAGGGAGGCGGGGGTCATGAGTCCATCGACATAATACCGGTACCCCAAATCAGACGGGATCCGCCCTGCCGAAGCGTGCGGCTGCTGCAGGTAACCGAGCTCCTCCAGGTCGGCCATCTCGTTCCGGATGGTGGCTGGGGAGACCCCCAGGCTGTACTTCCGGGCAATGGTTCGGGATCCCACCGGTTCCGCGGTGAGGATGTAGTCGTCGGTCACCGCCTGAAGGATGCGCATCTTGCGCTGATCCACGACGGACTCACCCTCTGCTAGCACTTGCGACCGGCGAGTGCTAACGTGCTAGGGGCAGCATAGCACTCGGCCCTCCCCCTGTCAAGGCGGAGAGGCCCGCCAAGCCGCCTCAGACGGCCGTTGGCACCGTCCGGAGGAAGGCGAGGAAGACCTGATTGGCCACGGGCACCCCCTGGCGGGTCAGCCGGATCCGGTGGGCGTCCGCCTCCAGCAGGCCCAGGCGGACCAACCGGTCAATCGCCAGGCCATAGACGGCTTCGGGCTCCGTCCCGAACCGGGCCCGGAAGGCGGCCCGGTCCACCCCTTCCCGGGTCAGGCGGAGCCCCAGGAACATGGTCTCGTCCATCTCCAAGGCCCGGCTGATGGGCTCCTCCCGCTCCAGGGGGAGCCGGCCCGCCTGCAGGGCCGCCTCGTACGCAGGCAGGGGCCCCAGGTTCGCCCGGCGGACCCCTTCCCACCAGCTGTGGGCCCCAGGCCCCAGGCCCAGGTACGGCTGGTTCCGCCAGTAGATCAGGTTGTGCCGGCTCTGGTGGCCCGGGCGGGCGAAGTTGGAGATCTCGTACTGGGCCAGCCCCGCGCCTTCCGCCGCCTCGATGGCGGCCTGGTACATGGCCAGCTCCTCCTCCTCATCGGGCCTGGGGAGCCGGCCCATCTGGTGCCAGCGGTAGAAGGGCGTCCCTTCCTCGATGATGAGGCTGTAACAGGAGAGGTGATCGGGCTCCAGGGCCAGAGCCCGCTGGAGGGTGGCCCGCCAGCCCCTCAGGTCTTGGCCGGGCAGGGCGAAGATCAAATCCAGGTTGAGGGAAGGGATCCCCGCCTCCCGGGCCAGGGCGACGCTGGTTTCAATCGCGGCGGCGTCGTGCTCCCGCCCCAGCCGGCGGAGGAGCCCGTCGTCGAAGACCTGGGCCCCCAAGGAGAGGCGGTTCACCCCCGCCTCCCGGAGCGCGGCCAGCTTCTCCAGGGTGAGGGTTCCCGGGTTGGCTTCGACGGTGATCTCCGCCTGGGGGGCCAGGGGGAAGCGCTGCCGGAGGGCGCCGAAGAGCCGGGCTAGCTGCCCGGCCTCCAGGGTGGTGGGGGTGCCGCCGCCCACGTAGAGGGTGTCCAAGACGGGCACGCCGCCTGCGGCCTCCAGGCGGGCGGCCCACCGGTCCGCCTCCTGCTCCAAGAGATCGAGGAAATGGTCCCGTTCAGGGCCCCGCAGGCGGAAGGAGTTGAAGTCGCAGTAGTAGCACTTCCGGATGCAGAAGGGGATGTGGACGTAGAGGCCCCGGCTCAATCGATGCGCAGGACGGCCATGAAGGCCTCCTGCGGCACCTCCACGTTGCCCAGCTGCTTCATGCGCCGCTTGCCTTCCTTCTGCTTCTCCAGGAGCTTCCGCTTCCGGGTGACGTCGCCCCCGTAGCATTTGGCCAGCACGTCCTTCCGGATGGCCTTCACCGTCTCCCGGGCGATGATCCGCCCCCCGATGGCCGCTTGGATGGGCACCTCGAAGAGCTGGCGGGGGATGAGCTCCTTCAGCTTCTGGGTCAGCTGGCGGCCCCGCTCGTAGGCCTTCTCCCGGTGGACGATGGCCGACAGGGCGTCGACAGGCTTGCCGTTGATCAAGATCTCCAGCTTGACCAGGTTGGACGGCCGGTACCCATCGAACCGGTAATCGAGGGAGGCGTAGCCCCGGGTCCGGGACTTGAGCCGGTCGAAGAACTCCATCAGGATCTCGGCCAGAGGCAGCCGGTACTCCAGCCGGGCCCGCTCGGGCCCCAGGTACTCCATGGTGACGAACTCGCCCCGGCGCTCCTGGCAGAGCTCCATCACCGGCCCGATGTACTCCTCCGGCGTCAAGATGGTGGCCAGCACGTACGGCTCCTGGATCTCCTGGATCCGGGCGGGGTCGGGCAGCTCCTCGGGGTTCCGCACCTCATGGACCTGGCCCTGCCGGTCCACCACCCGGTAGACGACGCTGGGGGCGGTGGTGACCAGCTCCAGGCCGAACTCCCGCTCCAGCCGCTCCTGGATGATCTCCATGTGGAGCAGACCCAAGAAGCCACAGCGGAAGCCGAAGCCCAGCGCGGCCGACGTCTCCGGCTCGTAAAGCAAGGCGGCATCGTTCAGCTGGAGCTTGGCCAGGGCCGCCCGCAGGTCCTCGAAGGCGTCATTGTCCACGGGGTAGAGGCCGCAGAAGACCATGGGCTTGGCCGGCTCGTACCCCGGGAGGGGCTCTTCGGCCGGGCGGCCGGCCAGGGTGACCGTGTCCCCCACCCGGCAGTCGGTTACGTCTTTCATGCTGGCCATCACCGCGCCCACTTCCCCCGCCCGGAGCTCCTCCACGGGCACCAGGTTGGGCCGGAAGACGGCCAGCTCGCTCACCTCAAAGGTCTTCCCCGACTGCATGAGGAGGATCTCATCCCCCCGGCGGAGGAGGCCGTCCTTCACCCGGATGTAGGCGACCACGCCCCGGTAGCTGTCAAAGTGGGAGTCGAAGACCAAGGCCCGCAGGGGCGTATCCGGGTTGCCCTGAGGCGGCGGGATCCGCTCCACGATGGCCTCCAGCACCTCCGGCACCCCATGGCCCGTCTTGGCGCTCACCAGCAGGGCGCCGGAGGCATCGAGCCCCACGCTCTCCTCCAGCTCCCGGAGGACCCGGTCGGGATCGGCGTTGGGCAGGTCGATCTTGTTGATGACGGGGATGATCTCCAGGTCGTGCTCCAGGGCCAGGTAGAGGTTGGCCAGGGTCTGCGCCTCAATCCCCTGGGAGGCGTCGATCACCAGGAGGGCTCCCTCGCAGGCGGCCAGGCTCCGGGAGACCTCATAGGAGAAGTCCACGTGGCCCGGGGTGTCGATGAGGTTGAGAACGTACTCCTCCCCGTTGGGCCGCCGGTAGTGGAGGCGGACGGCCTGCATCTTGATGGTGATGCCCCGCTCCCGCTCCAGATCCATGGAGTCCAGCACCTGGTCGGTCATCCGTCGGGCTTCGACGGTCTCCGTCACCTCCAGGAGGCGGTCTGCGAGGGTGGACTTGCCGTGGTCGATGTGGGCAATGATACAGAAGTTGCGAAGGCGTTCGATCGCCGTCATTGAGACCCTCCCGGTCAATGGACGGCTCTTATTATAGCAGGAGTTGGCCCACCCTGGGACGAAGCCGCGGCGGGAACGGGGCGGTCCGCCCCAGGGGAAACGGAGGCACGGAACCTCTTTGAGCCGAGCAGGGAGGCTGGCCCGGGCGGCCGGCGGGACCATGATCCTCATCCTGATCAGCCGCCTTTTGGGCTTCGTCCGGGAACGGGCGGTGGCGGAGGTCTTCGGGCGGAGCTGGGAGACCGACGCCTTCCGGGCGGCGTTCCACATCCCCGACCTGATGTACTACCTGCTGGTGGGCGGGGCCCTCTCGGCCGCCTTCATTCCCGTCTTCTCCCAGTACTTGGCCACCCGGGACGAGGATGAGGCCTGGCACGTGGCCAGCTCCTTCCTCAACCTGGTGGTCAGCCTGCTGCTCCTCTTCACCGTCTTGGGGATCCTCTTCACACCCGTCCTCGCCCCCCTGGTCGCCTACGGCTTCACGGGCGAGCAGGAGGCCCTCCTCATCCACCTGATGCGGCTTATGTTCCCCGCGGTCTTCCTCACGGCCCTGGCGGGCCTGGGGATCGGTGTCCAGAACGCCTACCAGCGCTTCGTCCTGCCCATGCTGGGGCCCATCGTCTACAACATCGGCATCATCCTGGGAGCCTACCTCCTGGGCCCCCGCCTGGGCATCGACGGCCTCGCCTACGGGACCGTGGCCGGCGCCTTGGGGAACGTCCTGGTCCAGGCCCCCTACGTGGTCCGCCGGGCCCGCTGGCGCCCCATCATCGACTGGCACCATGAGGGGATGCGGGAGATCCTGCGGTTGATGGGCCCGGCCTTGGTGGGGCTCTCGGTGGCTCAGGTCAACCTGATCATCAGCACCAACCTGGCCTCCACCCTGAGTGAGGGGAGCATCACCGCCCTTAACATGGCCAACCGGCTGATGCAGTTCCCCCTGGGGGTCTTTGCCATGGGGATCTCCACCGTGCTCTTCCCCTCCATGAGCCGGCTGGCCGCTCAGGGGCAGCTGGACGCCCTCCGGACCACCTTCAGCCGGGGGCTACGGACCATCCTCTTCGTCACCGTGCCGTCGGCGGTGGGGCTGGCGGTGCTGGGGGAGCCCGTCATCCGCCTCCTCTTTCAGGCGGGCGCCTTCAGTGCTCGGGACACCGCGGCCACCTACGAAGCCCTCCTTTTCTACACGCCGGCCCTCATCGGGCTGTCGGGCACCCAGATCCTGAGCCGGGTCTTCTACAGCCTCCACGACACCCGGACCCCCGTCTGGGTCAGCCTCTTCACCCTGGTGAGCAACACGGCTTTGAGCCTCCTCTTCCTCCACGCCACCGATCTGGCTCACGCCGGCCTGGCCCTGGCCTACTCCATCACCACCCTGCTCAGCCTGGGCCTCTACCTCCTCATCCTCCGGCGGCGCCTGGGGCGGATCGAAGGTAGCCTGCTCCTCCGGGGGCTGGCAGGCAGCCTGGTGGCCTCGGCGGTCATGGGCCTGCTGGTCGGGGTGGTCCACCGCCAGCTCCTCCTCCGGCTGGACCTGGCCAGCCTGAGCGACCGCCTGGTGGAGACCCTGGTGCCCGTCGCCTGCGGGGTGGCGGCCTACGGCGCCGTGAGCCTGGTGGTCCAAGGGGAGGAGACCCGAGAGCTTTTGAGGCTCCTCAGGGGCCGACGGAACACCCGGGAGCCGGCGTAAAGTGGGGTTGGGGGCATCGGTCCGGAAAGGAGTGGCAGCGCATGATCGCCTCGGTCCACGCGGTGACGGGGGCCGCCCTGGGGGCCCTCACCGGCAACCCGGCGGCCGCCTTCGTCACGGGCCTGGTGAGCCACGGGGTGCTG
This sequence comes from Limnochorda sp., assembly GCF_047459355.1. Taxonomy (NCBI): domain Bacteria; kingdom Bacillati; phylum Bacillota; class Limnochordia; order Limnochordales; family Limnochordaceae; genus Limnochorda; species Limnochorda sp. The sequence goes on from NZ_VSCV01000010.1 coordinate 15,383, forward strand.
GACGCCGTCCCCCACACCGACTACCAAACCACGGGACCCGGTGTCGTCGATGGGCTGGCCGGGCTGCTCTTCCTCACCTGGCTCGCCCTCGCCCAGCCGGGCGGCGGGCTGGCCTGGGCCGCTTTCTGGGGCGGCCTGGGGGGTATGTTGCCGGACGTGGAGGTGGCCGTCGCCCACCTCTTCTTCCAGGGCCGGATGCGCCACCTCTACCCCAGCCACACGGGCCTCACCCCCCACCGCCAGGTGGCGCCGCCCCTGGGGGTCTGGACCCAAGCCATCACCTTCGCCGTGGCCCTGGCCCTCTTGATCATCCGCCTGGCCTAGCCTCGCCGGCGGGCGCCAGGCCCTTGGACGGCCCCGGGCTCCGGGCCAGGCGCTCGTGGAGGACCTGGGCCAGGCTCGCGGCCAAGATCTCCGCGGCCGCCTCCGCCTCGGCCAGGGTGTTGTGGTAGGAGCCCAGCTCCACCAGGATGGCGTTGGGGTGGAGCTCCTGGTTGTACCGGCGGTTGGGGACCCGGAGAATCCGGTTGAAGACGCCCGGGGCCTGCCGGTTCAAGGCCGCGGCCAGCTCCTGGGCGAAGGCCAGGTTGGGCTGCCAGCTGGCATGGTCCCCGCCGGGCTCCGTCCCCGTGCCCACCACCAGCGTGATCTGGGCCACCCGGCGGCCCCCCACGGTGGTCACCAGACCGGCGGGCGTGTCCCGGTGGAGGTCGATCACCACCTGGATGGAGGGGTGGGCCTCCAGGATCCGGGCGACGGCCCGCCCTGAGGCGGCGTAGGCTTGGCTGTGCGAGGGCACGTCGTAGATCCCCCGGTCGTGGAGGACCGGGATGCCCCGGGCCTCCAGGGCCCGGGCCAAGGCGGCGCCGGCCCGGGCCACCCCGGTGTCGGTGGTGTTGAACCGGTGGTAGCGGGAGGGCTCCATCAGGGGCTGGCCCGGCTCCTGATACATCTCAGAGATGTGGGTGTGGTAGAGGAGGACCAAGGGCTCCCGTCCCGGGCCGGGGCTCAGGATCCCGGCCGGGGCGGCGGCGGGCCCGTCCGGGAAGGCCCCTTCGGGGAACGCCCCCTCGGGGCCGAGGAGTTCCGGGGCCGGTCCCGCGACGCCGGCTGGGCGGACCGTCGGGTTGGCCCGAGCGGGCACCTCCCAGGCCGAGCCCGCTTCCCCCGGGGTCCCGTTCGGCGCCGGGCCGGCCGGTCCGCCTGAGGCGGGCGCGGGGGCGGCGGCCGGCCGGACGGCAGGCACCTGCAAGAGCGGCAGCTCACTGAGCAGGAGCCACTCGGGCAGGCGGCGGCTCAGGGTGGACGCCCACCCCTGGATCCGGTCGCTCCAGGATCCCACGGCCGCGCCTTCCCTCTCTCCATCCCCAGCCCCGGCCGCCAGGGCCCCGCTGCCCACCGCCTCCACCTCGCTTCCCCGGGGGAGCGCGCTGGCCACCAGCCGGGCGGCCCGCTCCCCATCGAGCTGCAGGCGATCGACGTAGGGCGCGGCCGCCTCCCAGTAAGGGAGGATGACGGCCCCCAGACCCCGCCCCACCAGAAACCCACCCACCACCAGGAGCACCAGGAGAAGGCGCCCCAAGGCTGGGACGGGGCGGGGGGCGCCGGCGGCGCGGGCGGGAAAGGCCCGCTGCAGCCTGTGGCCCCGGCGCGCGGGTCCCCCGTCCCCGAGGGGGCGGAGGGCCCAGCCGGGCCCGGGGAGGGTGGCGGGCCGCCAGAACGGGACAACCCGCGGGCGGCGGGAGCTCCGGGCCAGGCCCCAAGCCATGGCCGGCCGGCCCCACGCCATTCGGGGCAGCTCCCGCCGGCGGGCCCAACGCCGCCGGCCTGTCCCGGCCCGCCGCCACGCACCCGCCAGGCCCTGAAGGAGCCCCCTCCTTCCCCCGAGCCGGAGCCTCCCCCCGCCGGAACGGAAACCCCGCAGGGGCGCCGCCATGCCCATCCCCCCTTCCCAGTCCATGCTATGCCCCGCCCCCGGGTGGCAGACGTTCCCTGGAGATGGTTGCCAGCAGGGCCAGGCCCCAGGGCCTCCGCACATACGGGGCCGCCGGGGCCCATATCCTCAAGGGGGTGGAACCCAAAGGGAGGTCGGTGGAGGGCGATGAACCCACGCAGGCCGCGCCGCGGGCGGCCGGGGGGCCGCCTGGCCCTCATGGGGCTTCTCTGGCTGTTCCTCGCCATGGGCGGCGGCTGGGCTGAAGACGAGGGCACCCCCTACGGCCCCGAGGGGACCGTCTGTCGGGAACCGGTCTTCCTCCAGCTGGGCCGTCCGGCTGAGCCCCATCCCGACGTCCAGGGGCTCCAGAGCCGGCTGCAGGATCTGGGCCTCTACGACGGCCCCCTGGACGGCCTCTTCGGACCCGAGACCGCCCAGGCGGTCCGCCGGTTCCAACAAACCGCGGGGCTTCCGCCCTCCGGGATGGTGGACCCGGCCACCTGGACTGCCCTGGCCGACGGCGTGGTGCTCCCCGTGGCCGCTCAGCCGACGGAGGCGCCCCCAGGGCCCCTCTCCATCGTCATCGATGTGAACGAGCGAACCCTCACCCTGTACAGCGCCGGCCAGCCGTACAAAAGCTACCCGGTGGCCGTGGGCACCAGCCGCACCCCCAGCCCTGTGGGGGAGTGGCTCATCGTCCACAAGGACTCGGGCTGGGGCGACGGGTTCGGCACCCGGTGGCTGGGCCTCAACGTCCCCTGGGGCATCTACGGCATCCACGGGACCAACAAACCCTGGTCCATTGGCACCCAGGCGAGCCAGGGCTGCATCCGCATGTTCAACCGGGACGTGGAGGAGCTCTACCGGTGGGTTCCCCTGCGGACGCCCGTCCGCATCGTCGGCCCCACGCCCGACCTCGCCTTCAACCGGACCCTCCAGCCGGGCGCCACCGGGGCCGATGTGGTGCAGGTCCAGCTCCGGCTGAAGGAGCTGGGCTTCGACCTGGGGTATGCCGACGGCCGGTACGGGCCCCAGACGGAGGCGGCCGTTCGGGAGCTGCAGCGGTTCTACGGGCTCCCCGAGGACGGGCGGGTCTATGAGGACATCTACTACGTGCTGGGCCTGAAGCGGGCCCCCTAGGGGCGGGCCTCTCCGGCATGGGGGGACGACCATGGCACGGATCAGCACCAACGGCCGCCAGGGGCGCGCCCTCCTGGCGGGGCTGGGCCTTCTCGTCCTGATGGGCCTCGGGGTGGCGCTCTGGCTCGCCCGCGCCGGGCCGACGGTCCGGGTGGGGGAGGTGACCATCGATCCCCGCGCGCCCATCAACCCGGAGCGGACCTACCGGCTGATCCTTTGGGAGGAGAATGTGGTCCTCTCCGGCGCCGGCACCACCTACCGGACCTTCCTGGAGGACCGGGTGGAGGCCTTCCGCGAGGTCCACCCCAACGTGACCGTCGAGTTCCAGCTCCTTCCCCCCGGGGAGGCGGTCAACCGGCTGGAGGGCGCCCTGGCCTCCGGCCAGCCCCCCGACGTCTACGGGAGCCTCAGCCCCCGCCTCTTTGACCGGAACTACCAGGTGCCGGTGGACGCCTTCCTGCCCCGGGCCCGGGACGGCGAGCCCCACTTCCTTCCGGCCGCCTGGGAAGCCCTGACGGCCGACGGCCAGGTCTGGGGCTGGCCCCGGTGGATCCGCTTCATCACCTGGGCGGGCCGCCGCTCCCTGCTGGCCGGCACGGGCCTGGATGTGGACCAGGCGGCTCAAGAAGGCTGGACCTTCCCCCAGGCCCTGGCGAGCCTCGCCCAGGCCGGCGGGGGCCAGATGCCCGGCCTTCTGGTCCATCCCCAGGAGCCTGAACTCGTCCGGAGCCTGATGGCGGCGGGCGGCCACGGCTTGATGCTCCAAGAGGGGAGCCTGGCCTGGAGCCAGGACGCTATCGAGGAGGTGGCCGCCTTCTTGGTGGCGGCCCGCCAGCAGACCCGGATGCCCCGCAACCTGGAGGCCGCCGCCCGGGAGCGGGTGGCCCGCTTCCTCCAGGGCCGGGTGGGCGTCATCACGCCCGTCCGGCCCGAGCTGGCCGCCCACCTCCTGCGGACCGTCCCCCGGGAAGAGCTGGTGCTCTTGCCCCCGCCCCGGCCCGAGGGGAGCCCCTTCCACGTGCCCGCCGACCTGGCCGCCTACCTGGTCTTCCGCCAGACCCCCTACCAGGGGGACGATCAGACCCGGCTGGCCATGGAACTGGCCCGCTTCCTCATCCAGTCCAAGGACGCCTGGGTCAGCTCCCAGTTCCCCGCGGTCCCCGCCCTCCTGAGCGATCAGGCCTTGTGGCAGCGGGAAGCGCCCTGGCCCGAGGCGACCAGCCAGGCCCTCCTACGGTGGGCGGAGGCGGCCGTCACCCCTTCCCTGGACCCCGACGAAGCGGCGGTCCTCCGGCAGATGGACGACCAGGTTCTGGCCCCGTGGCTGGCCCGACTCTGGGATGAAGAGGCGCCGTCGGCCTGGGCCGCCGGCCTTTACCAGGCCTTGCTGGACCAGGTGCCCGAGCCCGGCGGCTGAACCCGAAGGCCCAGCCCTGCAGCGGCCACCTTGCCCTTCAGCCCCAAGCCCGACGGGCACCGGCCAACCCGGCCCGCCCCGCCTCCCTGGACGGGCACGGGGCCTTCTCCCGCTCAGGCACCGGCCGCGCCGCTTCAGAAGAGGGAGCTCAGCAGGTCGTCCACGTCCAGGGAGGGGTGGAGGGCCACGTTCAAGCCCCCGGCCACCACGTTGGCCATGCTGTCCACCAGATCGTCCACCTCGCGCGGGGTGACGATCATGGAGTGGAAGTAGGGCTGGAGGAGGCGCTCCGCCGCCGGTCCCGCCGGGCGGCCCATCTGGCTCAGGGCGTCCTGGACCAGGGTGGCCGCCCGGATCACCGTAGGCACCCCCACGGCCAGGACGGGCACCCCCAGAACCTGGGGGGTGATCCCCAGCCGGCGGTTCCCCACCCCGGACCCCGGGTGGATCCCCGTGTCGGCGATTTGGACCGTGATGCCCAGCCGCTGGCTCTCCCGGGCCGCCAGGGCGTCGATGCAGATGACCAGCTTGGGCCGGAGCTGGGCGACCAACGCCTGGACGATCTCGCTGGTTTCGATGCCCGTCAGCCCCAAGACCCCAGGCGCGATGGCCGCCACCGGCCGCAGGCCCCCCCGCTTCTCGGGCGGGACCATCCGGTGGAGGTGGCGGGTGACGGTGAGCCGGCTGACCACCTTGGGCCCCAGGGCATCGGGGGTCGCGTTCCAGTTCCCCAGGCCCACCACCAAGGTCTCGTCTTCGGGCCCCACCCCCAAGGCCTGGAAGAAGCGCCGCAGCTCCTGGGCCAGAACGATCCCGGCCTTCTCCTCCATCTCCACGCTCCGGCTCCGGAGCTGGGGAGCCTCCAGGGTGGAGTAGTGGCCCGGCAGCTTCCCCATCCGCCGGGCCCCCTCCTCGCTTTCAATGAAGACCCGGCTCAAGGTGATGCCGTCCTGTTCCTGGGTGTCCACCGTCACCCCGGGGATCTCCGGCGGCCCCGGCTCCTTGATGAGGAGGCCGTGGGCCTCCAGCGCCAGGTCTGAGAGGGCCTCCCAGCCCTCGGCCTCTTCCAGCAGCCGCATGCTGGCGTCGTCGCCCAGGAGAACCACCTCCGCTTCCCCGAACGCGGCGGGCCGGGGAAATGGCTGGACGCCGTTAGGCTGTCCGTCCGTCCCCGGCCCGATTCGGAAGGGATGGAGGTCACCTCTCCAGGGCCCCGATCCGCCCACCCGGGCCTAGCGCCTGGCCCCGGGGCCCCGGGACCCGCGGGAGGCTAGACGACACCCACCTTGCCCTTGAGCCCCAGGGTCTCCTCCAGGCGGTCGGCCTCAGCCTGCCAGTGGGCCGAAAGCTCGTCCAGGTACTGGGCGATGGGGCCCTCCAGCACCGTCTCCGCCCCCGGGTGGGTGGGGTAGGCGCCGCTTTCGGCCACCATCTCCCGGAGGGCCTGGGGGTTGTCGATGATGGGACAGGGCACCAAGTGGTTCTCGTTGAAAGGCTGCCGGGCCTGGAAGGCGGCAAAGAGCGGCGACCGGAGGGCCTCCACCAGGGAGGTCTCCCGGATGTTGGCGGTGGCGAAGTGGGCGAAGGCGCACGGCTCCACGTCGCCCTTGGCGTTGATGTGGACGTACTGGCGCCCGCCGGCGATGCAGCCGCCCACCGCGTGGCCGTCGTTCCAGAAGTCCGCGATGAAGATGGGCTTCTCGGCCCGGAGCTCCCGCACCCGGTGGACCAGCCAGGCGCGCTGCTCGGGGGTGAGCATCAGGGAAGGATCGGGATCCCGCCCAATGGGGATGTAATGGAAGCTCCAGAGGTAGGCGCAGCCCCGGTCGATGAGAAAGTCGATGAAGGCGTCGGAGAAGAGCTCCTCCACGTTCTCCCGGGTCACCGTCACCGACGCGCCGTGGATCACCCCCCGCTCGGTGAGGCGGTCCATGGCGGCCACCACCTGGTCGAAGACCCCCTCGCCCCGCCGGGCGTCCGTCGCCTCCCGGAAGCCTTCCAGGGAGATGGCCGGCGAGAGATTGGCCAGCTCGGCCAGGCGGTCGGCCGTCCCATCGTCGATGAGGGTCCCGTTGGTGTAGGCCATGAAGACCAGGTCGGGGTGCCTGTCCACCAGCTCCAGGAGGCGCTTGTAGGCGAAGGGTTCGCCCCCCGAGAGGACGATCCAGCGGATGCCCAGCTCCTCCGCCTCGGTGAAGAGCCGGTCCAGACGCTCGAAGGGCAGGGTGTGGGTCTCGTAGGCGCCCGCCCAGCACCCCCGGCACCGCAGGTTGCACCCTTCGGTGGGATCCACCAGGAGGAAGTGGGGCACGTGGACTCCCAGCTCCTCGGAACGGCGGTCCCGGATGCGCCCGCCCCAGAGCAGGTCGCGTACCACCCAGTTGACTGCCACCTTCTGAATCATCCGGGGATTCCGGGCCAGCCGTTCCGCCTGCCGCCGAAGGGCCGGGTCCCGCTCCCAGCGGCGCCCGAAGGCGGCCAAGGCCGCCCGGTGGGTGGGGTTGGTGGTGAGGTGTTGCATCAGCCCGAGGGCCCGGGGCACGTTCTCGATGATCCGCTCCGTCAACAGGCCGATCAGCCTCTCCAGGGAGCCGTCGACCGCGCGCTGCCAGCCGTTGGATCCTGCCACAGCCTTCGTCCCCCTCGTCCTGAGTTGGCTCATCCTCCGTCGGCCTTCCCTTTGGAGGATCGATACCCAAAAGACCCAAGTACCTTCATTGTCGCGCTCTCCCCAGGCCCGTGCAACCGAGCGCAGCGGGACAAGTTTGATCCCGGCGGGTGACATTTGTCCCGCAACCGTTGAGACGGTCGCCCCTACCCGGGGGAAGATGGACATGGTACGCTCAGTAAGGAGGTCCAGCCGGACACGTGTCCGGTTGGACGGACAGGGAGGCGACAGAATGGCCGAGGCTTTGCTGGAAATGCATCGGAGTCTGGAAAAGCATGGGATTGTCAACCCGGGCAACGTCTACTGGAACCTGACCACCGCGGCCCTGTACGAGGAGGCGATTCGCCGCCGGGAAGGGTTCCTGTCCCACCTGGGCCCCCTGGTGGTGCGGACGGGGCAGCACACGGGCCGCAGCCCTCGCGACAAGTACGTGGTGGATGACGAGACCACCCACGACCGGGTCTGGTGGGGTGAATCCAACCAGCCCATGCCCCCCGAGCGTTTCGAAGCTTTGTACCACCGTCTCCTGGCCTACCTCCAGGGGAAGGACATCTTCGTGCAAGACCTCTTCGCCGGCGCGGACCCCAAGTACCGCATGCCCATCCGGGTCATCACCGAGCGGGCGTGGCACAACCTCTTCGCCCGGAACCTCTTCATCCAGCCGACCCCTGAGGAGCTTCAGGGTTTCGAGCCCCGCTTCACCGTAATCCAGGTTCCCGGCTTCACCGCCGTGCCCGAGGTGGACGGGACCCGCAGCGGCGTCTTCGTGGTCCTCAACTTCACCCGCCGGCTGGTCCTCATCGGCGGCACCAGCTATGCGGGGGAGATCAAGAAGTCCATCTTCACCGTCCTCAACTTCCTCCTGCCCCAGGAGCAGGTGCTCTCCATGCACTGTTCGGCCAACCAGGGGAAGGATGGCGAGGTGGCCCTCTTCTTCGGCCTGTCGGGCACGGGGAAGACGACCCTCTCGGCCGACCCGGACCGCCAGCTGATCGGCGATGACGAGCACGGCTGGAGCGACGATGGGATCTTTAACTTTGAAGGCGGCTGCTACGCCAAAGTGATCCGCCTCAGCCCCGAGGCTGAGCCCCAGATCTACCAGACCACCCGGATGTTCGGGACCATCTTGGAGAACGTGGCCATCGACCCCGCCACCCGGCGGATCGACCTGGACGACGACTCCCTGACGGAGAACACCCGGGCCGCGTACCCCATCAGCCACATTCCCAACGCCATCCGGTCCGGGCGGGGCGGCCACCCCAAGACGATCATCTTCCTCTCGGCCGACGCCTTCGGTGTCTTGCCGCCCATCGCCCACCTGACGCCTGAGCAGGCCATGTACTACTTCCTCTCCGGGTACACGGCCAAGGTGGCGGGGACGGAGAAGGGCGTGACGGAGCCCCAGGCCACCTTCTCCTCCTGCTTTGGCGCCCCGTTCATGGCCCTCCACCCGGAAGTCTACGCGCAGCTTCTGGGTGAGAAGATCGCGAAGCACCAGGTGAAGGTCTGGCTGGTCAACACCGGATGGACCGGCGGGCCCTACGGGGTGGGGCACCGGATGCCCATCGCCTACACCCGGGCCATGGTGAAGGCCGCCCTGGAGGGGCAGCTGGACGACGTGCCCCTCAAGACCGATCCCATCTTCGGGCTGCGCGTGCCCGAGCGGGTGCCCGGTGTGCCGCAGGAAGTCATGGACGTGCGGAGCAGCTGGAGCGACCCGGCCGCCTACGACGAGCAGGCCCGGAAGCTGGCCCAGATGTTCAAGGCCAACTTCGAAACCTATGCCGCCTCGGTGCCTGAGGCTGTGCGACGGGCGGGACCGCAGGTATGAGCTCCTCCTCCCTGTGGCAGTCGGTCGTCGATCTCCTGGCCTCCCATCCCCTGCTGCTCCTCTTCATCGTGGCGGGATTGGGGTACCTCCTGGGCCGAATCCGGATCCACGGATTCGGCCTGGGAGTGGCCGCCGTCCTCTTCGCCGGTCTGGCCGTCGGAGCTCTCGACCCCAGGCTGGCCCTGCCTGAGATCGTCTACGAGTTCGGCCTTGTTCTCTTCGTTTATACGGTAGGGCTGGCCTCGGGTCCGGGCTTCTTTGCCGGCCTGCGGCGCCGGGGGTTGCGGGATACGAGCTTCGCCCTCTTGGTCCTCCTGCTGACCACCGGGGCCTCCTGGCTCATCGGCCGCCTCTTGGGCCTGCCCGGGCCGCTCCTGGCTGGGCTGTTCGCCGGCAGCCTGACCAACACGCCCGCCCTCGCCGCGGTCTTGGAGCGGATCGGCGGGACCAATGAACCCCTGGCCCTGCCGGCCGTCGGCTACAGCCTGGCCTACCCCGTCGGGGTGCTGATCGTCATCGGCGCCTGCTACGTGGCCACCCGGCGCTGGGGGACGAGCCCCGGGGCCGAAGGGGGAGCCGCCGGGGAAGAGGGAGATGTGGAGCCCCCCCACAGCCGGGCGGTGGAGATCACCCGGGCTGAGGTGACCAACATCCCCGTCCGGGAGCTCTGGCCCACCCTGCCTGCGGCCGCCCGGAACGTGGTGGCGGCCCGGCTCGTCCGGCAGGGGCAGCAGCAGATCGTCACGGGCGCCACCACCTTCGCCCTGGGCGACGTGGTGACCCTCGTCGGTTCCGCCGACTCCCTGGATCAGGTGGTGCCCCACCTGGGCGTCCCCAGTAACGTCCGGCCTGAGTTGGACCGGTCCCAGCTCGACTTCCGACGGATCTTCGTCTCCAACCGGGAGGTGGCGGGCCGCCGCATCCGCGACCTGAACCTGAAAGAGCGGTGCGGGGCGACCATCACCCGGGTGAAGCGGGGCGACGTGGACCTGATCCCCACCGCCGACATGGTGCTGGAGCTCGGCGACCAGGTGCGGGTGGTGGCCCCCCGGGACCAGCTGCCGGCGGCGGCCAAGTTCCTGGGCGACTCCTACCGCCAGCTTTCGGAGGTGGACGTGCCCAGCCTCTCCTTGGGGATCGCCCTCGGCCTTCTCGTCGGGCTCATTCCCATCCCCCTGCCCGGTGGGACCGTCCTGCGCCTGGGCTTCGCCGGTGGACCCCTGGTGGTGGCGCTGATCCTGGGCCTGGTGGGGCGGACGGGCCCCATCGTCTGGATCCAGCCCCACAACGCCAACCTCACCCTGCGCCAGCTGGGGCTGGTCCTCTTCCTCGCCGGGGTGAGCACCCGGTCGGGCTACGCCCTCGCCGAAACCCTGCGCGCCTCGGGCTGGGCCATCCTCGTGGGCGCCACCTTGGTCGCCCTGAGCTTCAGCCTGATCGCCTTCGTCTTGGGGCTCCGGTTCTTTAAGGTCCCCTTGCACGTCCTGACGGGGATGGTGGCAGGGCTTCAGACCCAGCCGGCCACCTTGGCCTTCGCCACCGAGCAGGCCCGGTCGGAGCAGCCCAACATGGGCTACGCGGCCGTCTACCCCATCGCCATGATCGGCAAGATCCTGCTGGCGCAGGTGCTCCTGGCTGGGTAAAGGCTGGGAACGGACGGTTGATCGTGCCCGTCCAACGTGGTAGAATGCATGCGGTTTTGATCCGCGTAGAGGGGGAAGGTTCGTTGCCGAACACGCGATCGGCCGCCAAGCGGGCCCGCCAGGCGGAGCGCCGGCGGCGGCGGAACCAGGCGATCAAGAGTGCCACCCGGACCGCCGTGCGGAAGGTTCGTCTGGCTCTGGAGCGCGGTGACATCGAGCTGGCCACCGCCCGCCTGCAGGAGGCCTTCACGGCCCTGGACCGCGCCGCCCGGAAGGGTGTCATCCACCCCAACCAGGCGGCCCGGCGGAAGTCGCGGCTCGCTCGCCGCTTGAACGCGCTCCAAGCCGCCGCGGCCACCGAAGGCCAGTGAGGCTAGCTTGGGCCCGGGCTCGTCCCGCGGCTCAAGCGGCAGAGCGCAAGGACCAGAAGTTCCATCGTTGTGGGCGCTGAGGCGCCCTTTTTCATTCCCTCATCGGCCTCCGCCGCCAGCTCCGCGGCCTGAGCCAGCCGGACCTCATCCCACTGGGTGGCCAGCTGCAGGATCTTCCTCGCCTCGAAGGGCGACTTGATGGCCGTCGCCTCCATGAGGGCCTCGGGCCGTCCTTCGCCCCGGGCCTGGAGCCCCCGGGCCACCCCCAAGAGGTGGAGCTGGCGGCCCAGCATGGCCAGAAGCCGCAGGGGCTCCTCGCCCCGGCGAAGGAGGGTTCGGAACCGGGTGAGGGCCATGGCCGCATCCCCCCGGCTCACCGCATCGACCAGGTCGAAGACCGCGTAACGGGGCAGGCCGGGCCAGGCGGTGGAGGCCAGGGCGTCCACCACCTCCGGGGTGACGGGGGCACCGTCGCTGGCGTAGGTGGCCAGCTTGGCCAGCTCGCCGGGGATGAGGGCCGCCTCACCCCCCACCACCTCCAGCAGCCGCTGGACCGCGGCCTTGGAAAGGGTGACCCCCTGGGCCCGGGCCTGCTCCTCCACCCAACGGGCCAGATCGGCCGCCCGGTCGGGCGGCGTCAGATCCCAGGTCTCCGCGGCCTTGAGGGCCTTGAAGAGGCCGGTCCGGCCGTCCCGGCGGCTGGCGGTGAGGACCAAGACCACCCCCGGCGGGAGCGGGTCCACCAGAGCCACCAGCACCTCCTGCGCCTCCGGCGGCACCTCCTCTACCCGCCGCAGGAGGACCAAGCGGTGGCTGGCAAAGAGGGAGCCGCCGGCCAGGGCACCGTGGATCCGCTCCGCGTCCTGCTCACTCCCGTCCAGCCGGAGCTCCTCCCACTGGGGGCTCCCCTCACCCACCCCATGGGCCTCGCGGATCTGCTCCAGAACAGTCTCCACACCCCCTGGCTCCGCCCCCACCACCAGGTGAAGCCGGGCCGACGGATCGGGAGCTCGACGGGCCACCCACACCCCTCCTCACGGCGAGCCGGACCGCCCCAAGGCCTGGACCCGGGCCCACCCCCGTCCCACCACCACCCGCAGGGCCCCGTCCCGGTCGGTCCGGTAGAGGGGCACCCCGAGCCGTTGGAGGGCCGCCAGGGTCTCGGCATGGGGATGGCCGTACCGGTTGGCCCGGCCCGCTGAGTTGAGCGCCACTTGGGGCGCCACCGCTTCCAAGAAGGGCAGCCACGTGCCTGAAGCCGCCCCGTGGTGAGCCAGCTTCACCACGTCGCTGGCCAAACCCTCTCGGCCCCAGCGGCGGAGCATGGCCTCCTGGGCCCGCCGCTCCGCATCCCCCAGGAGGAGAAACCGAACCCCCCGCCCTTCCAAGAGAAGGACCAGGGACCCGTCGTTCCCGTCCCGGGGGAAGCCTTCCCGGGGCGGGTGGAGGACGGTGAGGCTCACCCCCGGTTCCAGGAGGATCCGATCCCCCGCGTGGAGGGCCACGTGGGGCAGGGCCCGCGGCCGGCCAGGCCCCTGCCAGACCAGGCGGTCCGCCTCGGCCCGCCACGGTCCCAAGAGATCCACCGCCGTCCCAGGGCCGATCCACCCGTTGTGGACCAGGAGGCCCACGGGCATCCTCTCCAGGACCGCCCGCAAGCCCAGGGTATGGTCCCCATCAGGGTGGGTGCTCACCACCAGGTCCAACCGGCCGATCCGCTCCGCCCGGAGGAAGGGGAGGATCACCCGCTCCCCCACGTCGGGGGCCGGCGCCGCCCCGAAAGCGGGCCAGCCGCCCCCGTCGATGAGCACCCGCCGCCCCCGGGGCGTCTCCACCAGCAGGGCGTCCCCTTGCCCCACATCGATGACGGTCAAGGTGAGCAGGCCCGGGGGGCGCCCCCAACTCCACCCCCACAGGAGCGCCACCCCGGCCGCGGCCAGGACCACTCGCCGCCTCGCCAGGCCCTGCGGGAGGAGGCGCGGTCCCTGCCGGGCGCCCCAGAGGAAGGCTCCCCCGGCCAGGAGGAAAAGCCACCCGGGCGGCCGAGGGATGGACCAGCGGGCCCCGGGCAGCCCCCCGCTCACCCGGGCGACGGCGAGGAGCGCCTCCAACGCGCCTTCGGTCCCGTCCACCAGCCAGGAAGGCGCCCCGCTCCCGAAGACGGCCACTGCTAGGAGCCCCACCAGGCCGGCGGTGAGCACCGGGGTGGCCGCCAGGGTGGCGGGGACCCCCCAGAGGGCCACCTCCCCCAGGTGCCAAGCGGTCAAAGGGGCCACGGCCAGCCCGGCACCCAGGCCATACCCCAAGGCCAGGCCCAGACGGCCCACCGCCCGCCGGCCCGCCTCGCCCAGCCGGGGCCCCAGGAGCAGCACCCCGGCGGTGGCGGCAAAGGAGAGCTGGAAGCCCAGGTCCTGCCCGGCTAAGGGATGGCGGAGGAGCAGGAGCAAGCCCGCGGCGGCCAGGGCCTGGGCCGGATCCCGGCGGCCTGCTGGGGCCCACAGCCCCACCAGGGCCATGATCACCGCCCGCTGGGCCGAGGGAGCCCCTCCCGTCAGCAGGCCCACCAGCCCCAGCCAGAGGCTGATCACCCCCCGGACCAGCCACCCCGGCTCCTGCCGCCGCCCCCCCACCAGCCACCAGGCCAGGCCGCCCAGGATCCCGACATGGAGCCCCGAGACCGCCAGAAGGTGGCCCAGCCCTGCCGCCCGCACCTGATCCGCGGTGGCCGGGGGCAGCCAGCGGCGGTCGCCCAGGAGGAGTGCCGCCCCGAGACCAGCCAGCTCCGGCTCCAGCCCCTCGAAGAGCCGGACCGCCAAGCGGAGGCGCAGCCCCTCCGCCCAGGCCCGAAGCCCCGTGCCTGTCTCGAGCCGTTGGAGAAAGCGGGGGGAGGGCAGCCAGCCCTCCGCCGCCACCCCTTGCCGGCGCCGCCAGGCTCCCGGGGAGAAGAGGCCTGGATTGCCGTCGGAGGGGAGGGGGCGAAGCTCCGCCCGGACGGCCACCCGGTCCCCCAGGCCCAGGCCCAGCTCCTCCAGGACCCCTGGCTCGCCCGGGCGGCCCTCCAGCTCCGGAACCCGAACGAGCAGGCTCACCCGCCCCCGGGCGGGCCACCAGGTCCCCGCCCCGTCGCCGGCCGCGATGAGGCGCAGCGGGAAGCGCCAGCCTCCCACGACGGGCTCCGGCGGCCCAGCCACCACCCCCTGGAGATCCAGAGGTTGGGGCCGGGCCAAGAGCTCGGGCAGATCCCCCGGGAGCCGGGCCAGGGAGCCGGCGGCCAGGAGGCTGACCAGGAACCCTCCCGCGGCGAAGAGGGCGGCCAGGCGGGACCGGCCGCCCGCGAGGAGCCAGCCGGGGCCCCATGCGGCCCTTCCCGAGCCGGCCAGGAGCACCGCCAGGAGCCCGCCGGCCGCCCAGAGGGCGGGGGGCCACCGGCCGGCCGCCAGGCTGGCCGCCACGCCACCGAGGAAGAGGGGGACCAGGGGCCGGGCTACTCCACCGTCACCCATGGCAGGAGCTGCTCCAGCCGCTTCTCGCCGATGCCGGAGACCTCCAAGAGCTGGCGGGGATGGGTGAAGGGCCCCCAGCGCTCCCGATACTCGAGGATCCGCTGGGCCAGGGCGGGGCCAATGCCGGGCAGGGTCTGGAGCAAGGCGGCATCGGCGGTGTTCAGGTTGATCCGTCCCCGGGCGGGTTGGTCAGACCTGTGCTGGGGGTCGGGCGCGTCGTTCGGACACGGGCGGGTGGGTGCCTCATCCTCGCCGAGCCGGCCTGCCGGCGGGCGCTCCTCCGGCAGGGGCCCAGCCGGCAAGGGCGCCTCGGGGAGAGGCTCTTCGACCGCGGACCCTTCGGCCGCGGCATCGGCCGCCTGGGCGGCCCCCGCCACCAACAGCCCCCTCGCGCTGCGGAGCGTCCCGGGCGGCCCTGGATCGGCGACGGAGAGCATCGCCACCGGGGGCGGGACGTGCGTGGGATCGCTGGAGACGTGCTGGATCAGGATGGGTGTCTCCCGGCCCGTTCCCCGCCAAGCCAGGGGGAGGAGGGCCAGGAGGACCAGGAGGGTGAGGGTGCGCCACCAGGGGCGAAAAGCAAGCATCACCGGACAACCCCCTTCCCCCCTGCGGGTCGGGCGACCGGTGACGCTGCTTCTTTCGCCTGGGGGGCGCCCCTCTCCTGCCGGCCCTTCCCTGGGTGGCGGTCCTCCCCGGGGCTTTCGCCCCGGGGAAGGGAGCCGCCTCCGCCGAGCGCGGCTTCTTGCCGCTACTTGACCACCACGTTGACCAGGCGCCCGGGCACGACGACCACCCGGACCACCTCCTTGCCTTCCAAGAAGGGCTGGATCTTGGGGAGGGCGAGGGCCTGCTCCCGCAAGGCGGCCTCATCGGCCGCGGCGGGCACCAGCATGCGGTCGCGCAGCTTCCCGTTCACCTGCACGACCACCTCCACTTCCTCCCGCTGGAGGGCGTCGGGATCCACCTCGGGCCAGGCCGCTAGGTGGACGCTCTCCTGGTGGCCCAGGGCCTCATGCCAGAGCTCCTCCGCCAGGTGGGGCGCGAAGGGGGCCAGCATGAGGACCAGCTTCTCCAGCCCTTCCCGGGCCAGCTCGGGCCGGACGGCCTCCGCCTCCTCCTTGTACTGGTAGAGGCGGTTGACCAGGGTCATCATGGCGCTGATGGAGGTGTTGAGGCTGAACCGATCCTCGATGTCCCCCGTCACCTTCTGGAGGGTCTCGTGGATGGTCCGGTAGACATCCCGCTCCTCCTTACCGAACTCCGTCGGGTTGACGGGTCCGGCGCCCTTCACCAGTGGCGCCCACTCCGCGGCCAGCCGCCACACCCGCTGGAGGAACCGGTGGGCCCCCTCCACGCCCGCCTCGCTCCACTCCAGGTCGTTCTCCGGCGGCGCCGCGAAGAGGATGAAGAGCCGGGCGGTGTCGGCCCCGTAGGTGTTGACGATTTCGTCGGGGTCCACGATGTTCCCCCGGGACTTGGACATGGCCGCCCCGCCCAGGGTCACCATCCCCTGGGTGAAGAGACGGGTGAAGGGCTCCTGGAAGGAGACCAGCCCCGCATCGTAGAGCACCTTGGTGAAGAAGCGGGAGTAGAGCAGGTGCATCACCGCGTGCTCAATCCCGCCCGTGTACCGGTCCACGGGGAGCCAGTAGTCCACCGCCTCCCGGTTGAAGGGGGCGCTCTCCTCGTGGGGCGAGGCGAAGCGGAGGAAGTACCAGGAGGAGCACATGAAGGTGTCCATGGTGTCCGTCTCCCGCCGGGCCGGGCCGCCGCACTGGGGACAGGTGGTGGCGACAAAGTCGGGCGCGTCGGCCAGGGAGGTGCCGCCCGTCTTGTCCGTCAGGCTGGCCGGCAAGAGGACGGGCAGATCCTCTTCGGGGACGGGGACCATGCCGCACCGGTCACAGTAGATGATGGGGATGGGCGCGCCCCAATAGCGCTGGCGGGAGATGAGCCAGTCCCGCAGCCGGTAGTTGACCGCCTTCCGCCCCAACGCCCGCTCCTCCAGGTAGGCGATCACCCGCTGGATCCCCTCCTGGCTGGGCGTGCCGTCGAAGGGACCCGAGTGGACCATGATCCCCGGATCGACGTAGGCCTCGGTCATGGTGGCCTCGTCCAGGGAGCCGCCAGGCGGCTGGATCACCACCTTGACGGGGAGGCCGTACTTGCGGGCGAACTCCAGGTCCCGCTGGTCGTGGGCGGGCACCGCCATCACCGCGCCGGTGCCGTACTCGCTCAGCACGTAGTTCCCCACCCAGATGGGAACCCGCTCGCCGTTGACAGGGTTGATGCAGAAGGCGCCGGTGGGCACGCCCTCCTTCTCCATCTGCTCCCGCTCCCGGGCGGGGGTGGCCTTCACCTTCTGGACAAAGGCCCGGACGGTCTCGGCCTCCGGCCGGCCCTCGATCAGCCGCTCCACCAGCCGGTGCTCCGGCGCCAGGACCATGTAGGTGACGCCCCAGAGGGTGTCCGGCCGGGTGGTGAAGACGGTGATGGTCTCGTCCAGCCCCTCCACCCGGAAGTCCACCTCGGCCCCCTCGGAACGGCCGATCCAGTTGGCCTGCATCGCCTTCACCCGCTCGGGCCAGCCGTCCAAGAGCTTGAGGTCCTCCAGGAGGCGGTCCGCATAGGCGGTGATCCGGAAGAACCACTGCTCCCGCTCCTGCTTCTCCACCTCCGAGTGGCACCGCCAGCACTGGCCGCCCTCCACCTGCTCGTTGGCCAGGACCGTCTGGCAGCCCGGGCACCAGTTGACCAGGGCCTTCCCCCGGTAGGCCAGCCCCCGCTTGTACAGGAGGAGGAAGAGCCACTGGGTCCACTTGTAGTAGTCCGGCGCGCAGGTGGCCACTTCCCGGTCCCAGTCGTAGCTGAAGCCCAGGCGCTGGAGCTGGCCCCGCATCCGCTCAATGTTGGACCAGGTCCACTGGGCCGCAGGGACCCCCCGCTGGATCGCCGCATTCTCCGCGGGCAGCCCGAAGGCGTCCCAACCCATGGGGTGGAGGACGTTGTAGCCCCGCATGCGGTAATAGCGGCTCATCACGTCGCCCAGGCTGTAGTTCCGCACGTGGCCCATGTGGAGATCCCCCGACGGGTAGGGGAACATCTCCAGGTTGTAGTACTTGGGCCGGGCGGGATCCTCCACCACCCGGTACAGGTGGGTCGTCCGCCACACTTCCTGCCACTTGGGTTCGATCACATGGGGACGGTATTCGGTCTCCACGGCCCTCACCTCACCCTGCCACAGGGGCGCCCCGCCGCGCCCCGGTCGTTCCACAAGCCTTGAAAGAAAAAAGCCCTCGTCATGCAGAGACGAAAGGCTTACCTTCCGCGGGACCACTCCGCTTGGCGGCCGGCCGCCGCCCACCTCGATCCCGCCCCCGTGGATCGCCGCGGATCCAGGAGGCGGGCTGGTGCGGTAACGGGCACCTCCGGAAGAGTCTACGCCGGCGCCGTCGGCGCCGTCTCGGTCTTCAGGCTCTGGGGCGAGTTCCCACCGGCCCCGGACCGCCTTCCCAGCCCCGGCGGCTCTCTGAACCGGGGAGAGGGTGGTACTGCTCCCCTTCATCGCCTCAACCTATGAAACCTCACAGATACCGGTATCGTACCACAGGGGCTGGTCCAGGTCAATGAAGGCCCTGGCGCTGGAACGCCCTTTCCTCCACCGTCTTCCAACGGTATACTAGTGGCCATTGGGGGAGGGGCTGGGCGCGGGCTCCACCCCGAGGCGAACGCTGCCAGGCGGGAGGGACCCTCGTGCAGGCGGTGGTGGTCGGCGCGGGCAAGCTCGGCTTTGAGGTGGCCCGGCGGCTGGCGGAGGCGGGCCACGAGGTGGTCCTGGTGGACCAGGAGGCCGGGGCCCTGGAGGAGGCGGCGGAGCACCTGGACGTCATGACCTTGGCCGGGCCCGGAACCTCGCCCTCCGTCCTCCGGAAGGCGGGCATCGAGCGGGCCCGGCTCCTGGTGGCCGCTACCGAGAGCGACGAGGTGAACATTGTCGCCTGCCTGGTGGCCAAGCGGTTGGGCCAGCCCCTCTGTGTGGCCCGGGTCCGGGATCCCGAGTACGCCACCCTGGACCCGTCCGGCAGCCCGGGCCTGGCCGGCTGGGGCATCGACCGGGTGGTCCGCCCGGAGGAGCTCGCGGCCCAGGAGATCATCCGCATGCTCCGGACCCCCGCCGCCTCGGAGGTGGAGTTCTTCGCCGGGGAGCGGGCGCTCATGGTGAGCTTTCTCATCGAGCCCCAGGCTCCCGCGGCGGGCCGGCGGATCGAGGAGCTGGGCCTGGAGCAGACGGTGGTCGCCGGCATCATCCGGCCCGACGGCGAGGTGGTCCTTCCCGACGGGGCCACCCTCATCCAGCCGGGCGACCGGGTCTACTTCATGGCCGCGGCGGGTCCCTTGGACGAGGTCCGGCGGCTGGTGGGCCGGGACGAGCATCCCCTCCGGGACGTGGTCATCTTCGGGGGCGGCCCCCTGGGCTTGGAGCTGGCCCGCCTCCTGACCACGGGCCGGAAGCCGGGGCTGGCCGTCCGGCTGGTGGAGCGGGACCGGCAGCGGTGCCGGGTCCTGGCCGAGCGGCTCCCCGACGCGGTCATGGTCCTCAACGCCAATCCGGCCGACCCCGATTTCCTGGAGGAGGAGGCCCTGGCCCGGGCCGACGCGTGCATCCTCGCCACCGGCGACGACCACCGGAACCTGCTGGTGGGCACCATGCTCCGGGAACGGGGCACCCCCACCTGCATCACCGAGCTGGCCCGGGAGGAGTACATTCCCCTGGCCCATCGGCTGGGGATCCAAGCCTGCGTGGTGCCCCGGGTGGTGACGGCCAGCTTCATCCTCCAGCTGGTGGAGCGGCGGAACGTGCGGAGCCTCACCCTCTTGGCCGAAGGCCAGGCCGAGATCCTGGAGCTGGTGGTGGAGGCGGGCGCTCGCGCCGCCGGGCGGCCTGTGGCCCGCCTGGGGCTGCCTCCCGGGGTGGTGATCGGCCTCATCATCCGGGAGGACCAGGTCCTCATCCCCCGGGGCGCCACCGTCATCCAGCCAGGGGACGAGGTCCTCCTCTTCCTCAAGCCGGAGGTCGAACCAAGGGTCCAGCCGCTCTTCCGAGGAAGTTGAGGGGACGGCCCGAAGAGCACAGCGGGGAGACCCAAGCGAGGCAGCAATCCCGTGAACATACGGCTCATCGTCCACATGCTGGGCACCCTGATCCTCTTCATGGGGGCGGCCATGCTCCTGCCCGCGGCCTGGGCCCTCGCGGCCGGCACGCCTGATTTTCCGGCCTTCCTGGGCGCGGGGTTGGGGGCGGGGCTCACCGGCTGGGGGCTCCGCCGGTGGGGCCGTTCCTCCCATTCCGGCGGGGCGGAGGCCCTCCACCCCCGAGAGGCCCTGGCCACCGTGGGGCTTGGTTGGGTGGTGGCCTCCCTGGTGGCCGCGGTGCCCCTGGCCTGGTCGGGGAGCTTCCCCTCCTTCACCGACGCCTTCTTCGAGGCCACCTCCGGCCTCACCACCACCGGGGCCACGGTCCTCACCGCGATCGAGGCGCACCCGCCGGGGGTCCTCTTCTGGCGGGGGTTGCTCCACTGGCTGGGCGGCATGGGGATCATCGTGCTGGCCATCGCCATCCTGCCCCGGCTGGAGGTGGGAGGCCTCCAGCTCCTCCGGGCGGAAGCCTCCGGCACGGCCAACGAGCGGCTCCGGCCCCGGCTGCGGGACGCGGCCCGCCTGGTCTGGTCCATCTACGTAGGGCTGACGGCCCTGGCGGCCCTCCTCCTCTGGGCCCGGGGCCTCTCCCTCTTCGACGCGCTGGTCCACGCCTTCGGCACCATCGCCACCGCCGGCTCTTCCAGCCACACGGCCAGCATCGCGGCCTTCCAGGATCCAGTGGTGGAGCTGATCATCCTGGTCTTCATGGTCCTGGCGGGCACCAACTTCGCCCTGCACGACCGGGCCCTCTTCCGGGGCCAAGGGCTGGCCGCCTACCGGGATCCCGAGTTCCGGGCCTACCTGGGGAGCATGGGCGTGCTGGCCCTGCTCCTCACCGCCACCCTGGCCCGCGGGGGGCTCCCCCTGGCCGAGGCCTCCCGCCAGGGGCTCTTCCAGGCTGTCAGCCTGATCACCACCACGGGCTACACCACCGCCGACACCACCCAGTGGCCTGAGGCGGCCCGGTTCCTCCTGCTCATGGCCATGTTCATCGGGGGGAGTGCCGGCTCCACCAGCTCCTCCATCAAGGTGATCCGGTGGGTGATCCTGGCCCGCGTCCTCCGCCGGGAGGTCATTCAACTCCTCCACCCCAAGGTGGTCCTCCCCATCCGGTTGGGGGAGCGGAGCTTAAGTGAAGAGGCCGTCCGGGGGGCGACGGCCTTCATCCTCCTCTACCTTCTGGTCTTCGCCGGAGCGGCCGCTGTCCTGGCCCTGGCCGGTCTTCACCCCCTGACCGCCCTGCACACCGCGGCGGCCACCCTGGGGAACATCGGCCTGGGGCTGGGACCCTTGGGGCCCAGCGGGTCCTACGGGGGGCTGGCGCCGGCCCTCAAGTGGTTTCTGAGCCTGCTCATGATCGCAGGCCGGCTGGAGCTCTACACCCTGTTCCTGCTCCTCACGCCCAGCTTCTGGCGCCGGGCCTGAGGCGAGGCGGGCCAACCCACGAGCCGCGCCCCAGGCGCGCCTAGCCCAAGAGGAGCCGGTCCTCCACCAGCCGCTCGCCCCGGAGCCGGGCGAAGGAGGCGACCAGCTCCTCCACCCCCATGCGGCGGCGGGCCTCGCCCTGGAGATCCAGGATAATCCGGCCCTCGTGCATCATCAGGGTCCGGTTGCCCACCTCCAGGGCCTGCTCCATGTTGTGGGTCACCATGAGGACCGTCAGGCGGTGCTCCGCCACCAGCCGGCAGGTGAGCTCCATCACCTGGCGGCTGGCCGTGGGGTCGAGGGCGGCCGTGTGCTCATCCAAGAGGAGGAGGCGGGGCCGGGTGGCGGCCGCCATCACCAGGGCCAGGGCCTGGCGCTGGCCCCCCGACAGGAGGCCGACGGGCTGCTTCAGCCGGTGCTCCAAGCCCAGGTTGAGCTGCTCCAGCCACTCCTGGAACCGGCGGCGTTCCCGGGCCCCCACCGCCCTGCGGAGGCCCCGCCGGCGGCCCCGGGCCCAGGCGAGGGCCAGGTTCTCCTCCACCGTCAGGTGGGCCGCCGTCCCCCGCAAGGGATCCTGGAAGACCCGGGCGATCCACCGGGCCCGCCGGTGCTCCGGCCAGTGGGAGAGCTCCCGGCCGTCCAGCCAGATCTGCCCCTCCTCAGGCCGGAGGGTGCCGGCCACCACGTTGAGCAGGGTGGACTTGCCAGCGCCGTTGGGGCCGATGACGGTGGCAAAGTCCCCCTCGGCCAGGAAGAGGTCCACCCCTTGGAGGGCCGGGCGCTCCCAGCCCCCGTCCAGCCGGAACCGCTTGGAGACGCCCCGCAGGCTAAGCATACTCCCCACCCCTCTCGGACCGGGGACGGGCCTGCCGCCGGAGCTGGCCGGCCCACTCCAGGGTCCGGGGCACCGCGAGGGCGGCCACCACCACCAGGGCGGTAATCAGCTTCAGATCCCCCGGGGCCAGGCCCATCCTCAGCGCAAGGCCCGCCGCGGCCCGGTAGAGGATGGAGCCTACCAGGGCAGCCAGGGTGCCGAAGAAGACGCCCCGGACCCGCACCAGGGCTTGGCCCAAGATGACGGAAGCGAGCCCCGCCACAATCATGCCAATACCCATCCCCACGTCGGCGAAGCCCTGGTACTGGGCGACCAGGGCGCCCGACAGGGCCACCAGCCCGTTGGAGAGGGCGAGGCCCACCAGGACCGCCTGGTCCGTGTCCACCCCCAGGCTGCGGATCATGGCCGGATTGTCGCCCGTCGCCTGGATGGCCAGGCCGTACTCCGTCTGGAGGAACCAGTCGAGCAAGAGCTTCACGGCCAGCCCGGCCACCAGAAGGAAGAGGAGGGTGGTCCAGGGCGAGGCCCAGAGGCTTTCCACCTGGGTGATGAGGGTCTCCCGCCGGAGCAGCGGAACGTTGGACCGCCCCATGACCCGCAGATTGACTGAGTAGAGCGCGGTCATGGTGAGGATGCCGGCCAGGAGGCCCGAGACCCGGAGCCGGGTGTGGAGGAGCCCCGTGGCCGCGCCGGCGGCCAGGCCGCCAAGCACGGCCACCAGGGTGGCCACCGCGGGACGGTGCCCCGCCACGATCATGGCGGCCGCGATGGCCCCTCCCAGGGTGAAGCTTCCGTCGACGGTCAGGTCGGGGAAGTTGAGCACCCGGAAGGTGAGGTAGACGCCCAGGGCCATGATGCCGTAGACCAGGCCCTGCTCCAGGATCCCCAGGACCAAGGTGCTGCTCACGACCCGACCTGCTCCGCCTCAACCAGGAGCTCTTCGGGCAGCTGGACCCCCATCCGCGCCGCGGCCTGCGGGTTGACCACCAGGCGCGGGTTGGTCTGGTACTCGATGGGCAGCTCGGCCGGGTTCGCTCCCTTCAGGACCCGGTCCGCGATGTCGGCCGTCTGCCGGCCCAGCTGGTAGTAGTCGATGCCGACGGTGATCAGACCGCCCCGGGCGACGCTGTCAGGCTCACCCACCACCAGGGGGAGCCGGGCCGCCTCGGCCACCTGCACCACCGCCTCCAGGGCGCTCACCACCGTGTTGTCTGTGGGGACGTAGAGGGCATCGACCCGGCCCACCAGGCTCTGAGCCGCTTGCAAGACCTCACTGGAGGTGGCCACCGTCGCCTCCACCAAGGTGAGGCCCAGCTCCGCCGCCACCCGGCGGGCCCACTCCACCTGGACCACCGAGTTGGCCTCCCCCGCGTTGTAGACGATGCCCACCCGCCGGGCGTCCGGCACCAGCTTGGGCACCAGCGCCAGCTGGAGGTCCACCGGGTTGAGATCCGAGGTCCCCGTCACGTTGGTGCCAGGGCGCTCGTTCCGCTCGACGAGGCCCGCCGCTTCCGGGTCGGTGACCGCGGTGATGAGGATGGGAATGGTGGAGGTCGCCTGGGCCATGGCCTGGGCCGTCGGGGTGGCGATGGCCAGGATCAGGTCCGGTCGGCTCTCGGCCAGGCTCCGGGCGATGATCTGGGCCGTGGCCATGTCGCCCTGGGCGTTCTGATAATCGGCCTGAACCGTGTAGCCCAGCTCTTCCAGCCGGTCGAGAAAGCCTTGCCGGGCCTGGTCCAGGGAGGGATGCTCAACGATCTGAATGATGCCCAGCCTGACCGCTTGGGCCTGGACCCCGGCCGAGCAGGCCGTCACCAGAGCCGCCAGCACCACCAGCAGGCCGGCGGTGCGGAACCAGCGCTGCAGCTTCAAGGCGCGCAGCCCCCTTCCAGAGGATCAGGACCATCACGTCCCCGCTTCCCCCGCGGCGGGCTGGTCATCCTCGTAGGGCCGCCACTCATACCGATCCTTGAAGACCTTGAGGATCAGGGAGGTGTCGCTGGCAGCCACACCCGGGACCTGCCGGAGCTGGTTGGTGAGGAACTGGTAGAGGTCTTCGTTGGAGGAGACCACCACTTCGATGATCAGATCGTAGGCGCCGGCAGTCACGCCCAGGTACCGGACCTGCGGGAGGGAGCGGAGATGCTCGACCACCTGTTCCACGTGGCCGTCACCGACACGGATTCCCACGATGGCCTGGATGGTCCGGCCCACCCGGGCCGGGTCGATGATGCCCACCAGCCGCAAGACGCCCCGCTCCACCAGGCGGTTGACCCGCTTGCGCACCGTGCCTTCCGCCACCTGCAGGCGGGCCGCGATGCTGGTGAAGGGCGCCCGCCCATCGCGCTGGAGCTCGAGCAGGATCGCCTTATCCAGGGCGTCGAAGTCGGCCTCGGTCATCGGAACCCCTCCACCCATCGGGAAATCCGCACGATTGCTCCCTCTATACGCCGATTGCCGCACCAAGTCCTGCTGGTGAGAGCGAACCTCGTCGCGATTCGGCCTCTGAGCAACGGTATCCTGCGCGCGGGCCGCCCGGGCCACTCAGGCCCGCCGGTCCCGGCGGATGGCGGCCAGCAGGCCTACCAGTAAGAAGGCCCAAATGAGGGCTGGAAGCCACATAGCCGTCACCCCCCCATCGATCATACCATGGGCTGTAAAGATGCACCAGAAAGGGCCCGACGGGGGCCGAAGGGGGTAGCGGGCCGACCC
Source organism: Limnochorda sp. (assembly GCF_047459355.1). Lineage (NCBI taxonomy): Bacteria > Bacillati > Bacillota > Limnochordia > Limnochordales > Limnochordaceae > Limnochorda > Limnochorda sp. Next base: position 40,066 of record NZ_VSCV01000010.1, read on the forward strand.
GGGTGGGAGACTGAGGAAGGATGGTGGCCTCGTGAAAGGCGGGATCGGGGTGGAAGCGGGTCTCTGCCAGGTCTGTGGCGCACCGACGCCAGGCCCGGACCGGGTGCTCTGCGACGGATGCCTCGCCCATCAGGAGTACCACATGGAGGCCGATCACCCGCTGGGCAGCCAGCGCCGGGGCCGGCAGGGCCCCCTGGGGGCCCTGCCCCCCGCCGAGCTGGAGGAGCTGGCCCGAAGGGAGCCCGGCTGGGTTCAGGAAGAGACCTGACGGCGCCGGGGGCCCCCGGCCGAAGGGCTCACCAGTCGGGCAGGGGAACCCACAGGGCCTGCCCCGCCTTGAGGGAGGCGTTGGTGGCCAGCCCGTTGGATCGGGCCAGGGTGTTCACGTTCACGCCGAAGCGGCGGGCCAGCCCGCCCAGGGTCTCCCCCTGGCGGACCGAGTAGATCCAGTACCCGGGGATGACCAACTCTTGGCCCGGGCGGAGGGTGGTGGACTGGAGAAGGTTGGCGTCCACCAGGTCGGTCATGGAGAGGCCGAAGCGGCGGGCCAAGTCGTAGAGGGTGTCGCCGGGCTGGACCACGTAGCGGGGACGGGCGGCCAGCTCTTGGAGGAAGGCGATGGTGGCCGGCCCGGCCACGCCGTCCACCGCCAGGCCGCCGTACCGCTGGACCTGCCGAACGGCCGCCGTGGTCATCTCGCCGTAGATGCCCGTGGCGGGCAGCTCAAAGCCCACCCGGATGAGCAGGCGCTGCAGGTTGAAGACGTCCTCGCCCCACATGCCCGGCCGCAAGACGCGCGGCTCGCCCGCCTGGGCCGCGGCGGGCAGGCCTGTCCCCCCGGCGAGCAGGCAGATCACCAGGAGCAGGAGCCCTCCGCGCAGGATCCGCCCGGAGGCCCGTCGCCCTGCCCGCCCGCCGACCTCTCCGTGCACCATCGCCCTTCGTCCCCTCACACGCACTCCATCCTCGCCAGGGGGCTTCCCCGGCGAGGATGGCTTCTCCTGCCCGGCGCCGGCCAGACCCGGCGCTGGCAGCTCCTGGGTGCGGCTCCCCTGCTCAGGCCCCGACCTTGGCTCAGGCGCCGAACTTCTTCAGCCGCCCGGCGTGGGCCAAGAGGAGAGGCATCAAGTCCACCGCCCGGACCCGGCCCAACTGGCCCCGGGAGCAGGCCCGCTCGCCGAACCCCTCGCAGTCGTTCTCCCAGCGGCTCCACTGGGAGGCGATCAGGAAGGGCACGGGATGCCAGCTGTGGGCCCGGAAGAGGGCCGGAGTGGAGTGGTCGCCCGTAACCAGGATCGCCGCCGGCTCCAGCTTCAACAGCCGCGGGATCTGGGCGTCCACCTCTTCGATGACCTGGACCTTCCGGTCGAAGTCCCCATCCTCCCCGGCCGAGTCCGTCGGCTTGACGTGGACAAAGAAGAAGTCGAAGTCGTTCCAGGCGGCCTCCAGCCGGTCAAACTCGTCGCTGATCTCCTGGCCCGCATCGAGAACGGTCATCCCCACCAGCCGGGCCAAACCCCGGTACATGGGGTAGACGGCGATGACCGCGGGGTTGACGCCGTACCGCTCCTGGAAGCTGGGCAGGTTGGGCATCCGGTCGAAGCCCCGCAGGAGGACGGTGTTGGCCGGCCACTCATCGGCCAGGACCCGGTTCACCTCGGCGATGAACTGGTTGGCCACCTCCGCCATCCGAGCCGCCTCGGGCTCGGAGCTGGTGGGCTCCACCCGGCGGGCGGGAACGCCCGTCTCCTGGGGATCGGAGTCGGTCACGTGGGGCGAAAGACCCTCCCCGCGGAAGACCACCACCGCCCGGTGCTGCATCTCCGCCTTCAGCTCGATCTCCACCCCGGGCAGGCGGATTTGGGAGAGCTTCTCCACCAGCCGGGCGCCCTCTTCCGACGGGATCCGGCCTGCGCGCCGGTCGACGATCACTCCGTCCTTCATGGACGCAAAGTTGATCCGAGCGGCGACATCCTGGGGACCCAGCTCCAGGCCGACGCCCAGGGCCGAAAGCACGCCCCGGCCCACCAGGTGCTTGACGGGATCATAGCCGAAGAGCCCCAGGTGCCCCGGGCCGCTCCCCGGGGTGATGCCCGGCGCGACAGGATCGTGCAGCCCCAGGCTGCCCTTCCGGGCCAAAGCGTCCAGGTTGGGCGTCCGGGCCGTCTCCAGTTCGGTCTTGCCCGTCTCCGGGTGCGGCAACCCTCCCAGGCCGTCCAAGACCAGAAGAACCATCTTGCCACCCGGGGTGGCCAGCTGCTGTACGAGCTCCTCCATGATCTTGCCCCCTTCGTCCACGTCAGTTCCCACCCCAGACGCGCCGGCCCCGGCGCGCCGCCTTACTCGATCGCCACCTCCACCTGCCCGTCCACCACCCGGACAGGGAACCGGGGCACCGGGCGCGTGGCCGGCAGGCTGAGGTTCTTCCCCGTCCGGATGTCAAACCGGGCTCCGTGGCGGTGGCAGGCCACCTCCCCCGCTTCCGGGTCCACGTCGCTCTCGGCCAGGGAGGCCTCCGCGTGGGAGCACCGGTCGCCGATGGCGAAGAAGCCGTCGGCCAGGCGGAAGAGGGCGATGGCCTGGTTGCCCACCACAAACCGGCGGGCCTCGCCCACCTTCATCTCCGAGGCCTCGGCCAGGCGGATCCACTCAGCCACGTCACCCAACCCCCCGCATCATCATGGGTCGATCGAGGCACCTTCCATCCCCGATTCCTTTCTCGTCCGCGATCCCTCTTCCTCCGGGGCCGGGCCTTGCCGGAGCCATCGGAAAACTCCGCTCAACGCGCCAGGGTCGCCGGACTGCCGGCGACCCTGGCAGGACGAGGGGGTTCTGCCCGTTCAGCCAACCGAACCTTCCATCTCCAGCTCGATGAGCCGGTTCAGCTCCACGGCGTACTCCATGGGAAGCTCCTTGGCGAAGGGCTCCATGAAGCCCATGACCACCATGAGGGTCGCCTCCTGCTCCGACAAGCCCCGGCTCATGAGGTAGAAGAGCTGCTCCTCCGACACCTTGGAGACCGACGCCTCGTGCTCCATGGCGACGGTGTTGTTCATGATCTCCATGTCGGGGATGGTGTCGGTCTTGGACCGGTTGTCGAGGATGAGCGCGTCGCACTTGACGTTGGACTTGCAGTGGTGGGCGTCGGGTGCGACGTGCACGATCCCCCGGTAGGTGGTCATGCCGCCGTTCTTGCAGATGGACTTGTTGACGATGGTCGACGTGGTGTAGGGCGCCATGTGGTAGATCTTGGCCCCGGCATCCTGGTGCTGGCCCTCATGGCCGGCGAACGCGATGGAGAGGACGTCGCCCTTGGCCCCAGGCTCCATCAGGTAGATGCTGGGGTACTTCATGGTCAGCTTGGAGCCCAGGTTCCCGTCGACCCACTCCATGGTGGCGTCCCGGTAGGCGACGGCCCGCTTGGTCACCAGGTTGTAGACGTTGGTCGACCAGTTCTGGATGGTGGTGTACCGGACCCGGGCGCCCTCTTTGACGATGATCTCCACCACCGCGGCGTGGAGGGAGTCGGTGGAGTAGATGGGGGCCGTGCAGCCTTCGATGTAGTGGACGAAGCTCCCCGGCTCGGCGATGATCAGGGTCCGCTCAAACTGGCCCATGTTCTGGGCGTTGATGCGGAAGTAGGCCTGCAGGGGGATCTCCACCTTCACCCCGGCCGGTACGTAGACAAAGCTGCCGCCGCTCCAGACCGCGCTGTTGAGCGCGGCGAACTTGTTGTCGCCCGGCGGCACCACGGTCCCGAAGTACTCCCGCACCAGGTCGGGGTACTCCCGGACGGCGGTGTCCATGTCGCAGAAGATGACGCCCTGCGCCTCCAGGTCCTTCCGGATGTTGTGGTAGACGACCTCCGACTCGTACTGGGCGGAGACGCCGGCCAGGAACTTCTGCTCCGCCTCGGGGATGCCGAGCCGGTCAAAGGTCCGCTTGATCTGCTCGGGGACCTCGTCCCAGCTCCGGCCCTGCCGCTCGCTGGCCCGCACGAAGTAGCGCACCTCGTCAAAGTTGAGCTTGGAGAGGTCGCCACCCCAGGTGGGCATGGGCTTCTTCTCGAAGATCTCCAGCGCCTTCAGGCGGAAGTCGCGCATCCACTGGGGCTCGCCCTTAATCGAGGAGATCTCCTCCACCACCCGCCGGGAGAGCCCCTTGCCCGTATCGTAGACGTACTGCTCTGGGTCGCGGAAGCCGTACTTGTACTCGCCGAGATCGACGACCGCCTTGCCCATGATCCCAACCTCCTTCGGCCCCGGGCTCCGCCCGCCCCCACGGCGAACCGGGGCAAAACCGAGTTCGTTAGTTGGTTTTCAGCCCATAGCCCTGCCGTCGCCAGTCATTATATGGGGGGGATTCCCCAGCGTCAAGGCAAGGAAAGGCCGAATTGAATGCCCTTTGCCTCCCCCGGCCCCTGGATGTCCGACGGGGCCCGGGCCATCCCGACCGAGCTTCTCGGAATAGGCCCCCATCTTAGCCCAACCCATCGCCACCATCGCGCCTCGGGCCTCCATCCCGCCCCGCCAGTCCGGCGGCCTCCAGGAGCAGACCAGCCGCCGCCAACCCAGCCTGCGGCCGGCCCAACTGGGAGGCGGCCGCCGCCATCTGAGCCCTGAGCCCTGGGCTCCTCAGAAGGTGCTGGACCTGGGCCACCAGCTCCTGGGGTTCCCGGGTGACCCGGGCCGCCCCGTGGGCCACCAGGAAGGCCGCATTCCCCTCCTCCTGGCCGGGGATGGGCCGGTAGATCACCATGGGCAGCCCCTTGGCCAGGGCCTCGCTCACCGTCAGGCCCCCCGCCTTGGAGAGGAGCAGGTCGGCCAGGCTCATCAGCTCGTCCACCCGGTCGACGAAGCCCAGCACCCGCGCCGGCCGGGCCGCCCCGGCCACAGCCGCCCGCAAGCGCCGCTCCAAGACCCCGTCCCGGCCGGCCACCACCAGGAGCTGGAAGCGCCCCTGGGCCTGGACCAGGGCCCGGCACGCGTCCTCCATGCCCCGAACCAGGCCGGCGCTGCCGGCCATGAAGAGGACCACCGGCTCCGGGCCCAGCTGCCACGCCCGCCTGAGCCGCTCTCGGTCGGCCGGGCGGCCGAAGCGGGGATGGATGGGGATCCCCGTGACCGCCACCCGGGCCGGGTCGATCCCCCGCGCGGTGAGCCCGTCCCGGACCGCCTCATGGCCCACCAGGTACCAGTCCACCCCGGGATGGGCCCAAAGGCCGTGGACCACGTAGTCGGTCACCACCGCGAAGACGGGGGCGTCCAGCTGGCCCGCAGCCCGCAACGCTCCGGCCAGCCGGGCCGGTCCTGGATGGGTGGCCACCACCGCCCGGGGACGCTTGCCCGCCAGGAAGCGCCCAACCCGCCGAGCCGCCGCCCGGTCCAAGAGCTGCCAGGGGGAGTCGGGCGGGACGTGCCGGGTCCGCTCGTACACCTCCCGCCAGAGCAGCGGCACGTGGATCAGGCACTGGATGTAGGCGTAGCGGGTCGCCTCATTGAGGGCAGGGCTGATCCGATCGAAGACGTCGACCCGCTCCACCCGAAGGGAGGGCGCCAGCTCCGCCAAGCTCGCGGCCAGGGCGGCCGCCGCGTGGGCGTGCCCCCCGCCGTAGCTCGCTTCCAGGAGCACCACGTCGACCGGCTGCTCCGGCGGTTGACCCGCTCCCGTGGCCTCCTGCCCCCTCCCACCCTGGTCTCACCCGGCCCAGGGACCCCTGGTGACAGCCCAACCTTCCACGCGGGCCCCGGACCTCCTCTTCTTAGAGCCCACCGCCGGGCCGGTCCTCCTGGCTTGCCCGCTCCAGGGCCAGCTTCCGCCGGTACTGGCGGAGGGCGGTCTTTAAGGTGCCCAGGGCAAGGGTGGCGCACTTGGGCCGGGAGGCCACCAGTTCCCGCCCCAGGATGTCCATCATGTCCGTACCGTCCATGGCCAGGATGCTCTCGGCATCGAGCTGACCCGCGGCGACCAGCTCCATGAGGACCGAAGCGGCCGCCTGGCTGATGGTGCACCCCTCGCCCTCGAACTGGACCTGGTCGATGCCCCCTTGGCCGTCCCCCTTCAGGTAGATGGTCACCACGTCGCCGCATCCCGGGTTGCCGCCGGGGAGGACCACATCGGCACCGGGCAGGGGGCCCCGTCCCCGGGGATTCCGGTAGTGATCGCTGAGGAACTCGATCTGCGTCTGGCGGTCCACCCGCCCCACTCCCATCTCAGACGGGGCGCGCCCCTCCGCCGCTCGCGGAGAGGGACGCGCCCCGGTGCTCCTTGGACCCGCGGCTCCCGGACGCCTCAGCGTTCGATGGGGGCCCGCACCAGGTTCCCCCACTCGGTCCAGGAACCGTCATAGTTCCGTACCTTGGCGAAGCCCAGCAGGTAGGTGAGGACGAACCAGGTGTGGGAGCTCCGCTCGCCGATGCGGCAGTAGGCGATCACGTCGTCCTCAGGCTTCAGCCCTTCCCGCTCCACGTAGATCGCCCGCAGCTCCTCCGCGCTCTTGAAGGTGCCGTCCTCCCGGACCGCCTGGGCCCAGGGCACATTCCGAGCCCCGGGGATGTGGCCGCCCCGCAGGGCCCCCTCCTGGGGGTACTCGGGCATGTGCAGCTTCTTTCCAGAGTACTCGTCCGGCGAGCGGACGTCCACCAGGGGCTTCCGGGCCCGGATGTGGGCCTCCACGTCCTCCCGGAAGGCCCGAATCAGAGAGTCCTGCCGGCTGGGCACGGGGTAGGCTGTCTCCGGGTACTGGGGCACCTCCCGGACCAGGGGCCGCCCTTCCGCCTCCCAGAGGGCCCGGCCCCCATCCATGATGCGGCAATCCCGGTGGCCGAAGAGCTTGAAGACCCAGAACGCGTAGCAGGCCCACCAGTTGTTCTTGTCCCCGTAGAAGACGACGGTCGTGTCAGGTCCGATGCCCTTGGAGCTGGCCAGCCGGGCGAAGGCTTCGGGATCCAGGTAGTCCCGGATCACCGGATCCTGCAGGTCCGTCTGCCAGTCGATCTTCACCGCGCCGGGGATGTGCCCCAGATCATAGAGGAGCACGTCCTCGTTGGACTCCACCAGGCGGACATTGGGATCGTCCAGGTGGTCGGCCACCCACTGGGTGGTGACCAGGGCTTCCGGGTGGGCGTACCCCTTGGCTTGGATGGCAGCCTCAACGGCGCCGTGTGCCGCCATAGGTCAGCCAAACCCCCTTCTCTACGCTATGATCCGGCCGCCCGGGAAGGGCCGCCTTCCTGATGATCATAGCTAATTCTAATCAAACCGACCGGAAAATGTTTGTATACTCGCGCGCAGATCGTCCGGCTCCCGCGGCAGGATTCCCCTCCTCCGGGTGGAATTGTCGTGGGTACTCGGTCTAGACTGTCAATTCGCTCGATTCCCACACTCTGAGAGGAGGAAGGTCCTGTGCGCCGTCGGCTGCTCCTGCTCCTGGTGCTCACCCTGGCCTGCGGAGCGTGGGGGGTCGCTTCCGCCCAGGAGATCGTCATCGGCCTCAACGCGGAGCTGACGGGCAGCATTCCCGTCGTCGGCCAGTCCAGCCGGAACGCGGCCCTGATGGCGGTGGACGAGGTCAACGCGGCCGGGGGACTCCTGGTCGGTGGCACCCGCCGTCCCGTCCGCCTGATCATCGAGGACAACCAGGACAACCCGGCCATCGCCGCCGCGGTCGCCCAGAAGCTCATCTACCAGGACCGGGTGGTGGCCATGATCGGCCCCAACGCGAGCCGGGACGCCATCCCTGCCGCCACCATCGCCGAGTCGGCCCGGACCCCCATGATCTCCCCCTGGTCAACCAACCCCCAGACCACCGCGGGGAAGCGGTACGTCTTCCGGGCCTGCTTCACCGACGACTTCCAGGGCCGGGTGGTGGCCAGTTTCGTCTACAACGACCTGGGCGCCCGGCGGGCCGCGGTCCTCTACGATGTGGCCAGCGACTACAACAAGGGGATCGCCGAGATCTTCCGGAGCTCCTTCACCGAGCTGGGCGGCCAGGTGGTCGCCTTTGAGACCTACACCACCGGCGACCGGGACTTCAGCTCCCAGCTGACCCGGATCACCGCCCTCCAGCCCGACGTCCTCTTCCTCCCCAACTACTACAGCGAGGTGCCGCTCCAGATCCAGCAGGCCCGGAACCTGGGCTACTCCGGCCCCGTCGTGGGCAGCGACTCGTGGGGGAGCGCGGAGATCATCACCTTGGGCGGCCAGGCCATGGAGGGCCAGTACTTCACCACCCACTACGCCCCCGACATCGCCACCCCGGAGGCCCGCCGCTTCATCGAGGGGTATGAGGCCCGCTACGGCGCCACCCCCGACGATGTGGCCGCCCTCACCTACGACGCCTTTGGCATGCTCTTCCAGGCCATCCAGGCCGCGGGCTCCACCGACCGGGAGGCGATCCGGGAGGCCCTCGCCCAGATCACCGAGTTCACGGGCGTCACCGGCACCATGAGCTTCCGCGGCTCGGGGGATCCGGAGAAGACCGCGGTGGTCCTCCAGATCCAGGAGGGCGCCTTCCGCTACTTCGGCAGCGCTGCCCCCTAAGGCGGGAGGCTGGCCGCGGCCCCACCCCCGGGCCGCGGCCAGATCCCTGAGCACCCGCCCATTCCGCCTCGCGAGGGGAGGTTCGCCATGCCGTTCGTCGCCCAGCAGATGGTCAACGCCCTCCAGCTGGGGAGCATCTACGCCCTCATCGCCCTGGGCTACACCTTGGTCTACGGCGTCCTCCGCCTGATCAACTTCGCCCACGGCGACATCTTCATGGTGGGCGCCTTCTTCAGCTTCTTCGCCGCGGCCGTCCTGGGGCTCCCCTTCCTCCCCACCCTGCTGGCCAGCATGGCGGCCACCGCGCTCTTGGGGGTCATGATCGAACGCCTGGCCTACCGCCCCCTGCGGCACGCGCCCCGGGTCTCGGCCGTCATCACCGCGCTGGGGGTGGGGCTCTTCCTGGAGCACTTCACCCTGGCCTCGGTAGGGGCCCAGCCCCGGCTCATGCCGCCCCTCATCGCCAGCGCCGTCTACCAGGCGGGGCCCGTCCGGGTGACCACTGTCCAGCTGGTCATCTTCCTGGTGGCCCTCCTCCTCATGCTGATCCTGGACCGGTTTGTCAACCGGACCCTGACGGGGATGGCCATGCGGGCCGTCTCCTGGGACAAGAGCGTGGTGCCCCTGATGGGCATCTCGGTGGACCGGATCATCGCCCTCACCTTCGCCATCGGCTCGGGGCTGGCCGCGGCGGGCGGGCTCCTCTACGCCACCGCCTATCCCGTCATCGAGCCCTACATGGGGGTGCTGGTAGGCTGGAAGGCCTTCGTGGCCGCGGTGGTGGGCGGCATCGGCGTCATCCGGGGGGCGATGCTGGGCGCCTTCGTCCTGGGCGGGGCGGAGGTGCTGGTGGCCGCCTTCCTGCCCTCCACCTACCGGGACTTCATCGCCTTCGGCCTGCTCTTGCTGCTCCTGATCTTCCGCCCCCAGGGGATTCTGGGGCGGCGGGAGGTCCAGAAGGTCTAGGGGAAGGAGGGAGCCGCCATCGTCCCGTCCACGCCCGCCGCGCCCCGCCGGCTGGTGAGCCGGGCCGCCGATCTCACCACCGCCTTCTTCGCGAGGCCGGCCAGCTGGCCCCTGGTCCTGACCGGGCTCCTTCTGGCCGCGTGGCTCATCCACCGGTACGGGTGGCTCAACCCCTACCAGCAGCAGATCCTGATGTACGTGGGGATCCACATCATCCTCACCGCCAGCCTCAACCTGGTCAACGGTTACATGGGGGAGTTCGCCGTGGGCCATGCGGCCTTCATGGCCGTGGGGGCGTACGTCTCGTCCCTCATCACCGTCCGGCTCTTCCCCTTCCAGGCCGCCCCGCTCCTCTTCCCCCTGGCCCTCCTGGTGGGCAGCCTCGCCGCGGGGATCGTGGGGCTACTGGTCGCCTTCCCCTCCTTCCGGACCCGGGGCGACTACCTGGCCATCGTCACCCTGGCCCTGAACATGATCGTCAAGAGCGCCATTGAGAACCTGGAGGTGATCGGCGGGCCCCGGGGCTTCCTGGGGATGCAGCGCCTCACCACCCTGCCCTGGGTGGTCTTCTGGGTGATCTCCTCCCTCTGGCTCCTGCGCAACTTCATCTACGCCAACCTGGGCCGGGGGGTGCTGGCCATCCGGGAGGATGAGGTGGCCGCGGAGCTCCTCGGGGTGGACACCCGCCGGGTGAAGCTCCATGCCTTCATCCTCTCCGCCTCCCTGGCGGGCTTGGCCGGGGGGCTCTTCGCCCACGTGGTCCAGTTCATCACCCCAAGGAGCTTCGACATCGTCCGCTCCACGGAGATCCTGGTCATGGTCTACCTGGGCGGGATCGGGTCCCTGGCCGGCTCGGTCATCGGGGCGACCGTCTACACCGTGGCCCTGGAGTGGCTCCGCTTCCTGGGCCAGTGGCGGATGGCTATCGCCCCGCTCCTCCTGGTCTTCCTCATGATCCTGAGGCCCACGGGCATCATGGGCCTCCGGGAGTTCGTCGCCTTCATTCCGCGGGAGGAGCGGAACCTCCGGGCCCGCCTGGAGGCCCTGGGCCGAGGCCGCCAAGGGTGGCCCCCGGCGGGCGAGGCAGGGAGGGTGGGACCCCATGGCCCTGCTTGAGCTTCAGGGGGTGAGCCGCCGCTTCGGCGGCCTCCAGGCCGTCGCCGACCTCACCCTCCAGGTGCCGGAGGGCGAGCTGACGGCGCTCATCGGGCCCAACGGCGCGGGCAAGACCACCGTCTTCAACTTGATCACCGGCGTCTACCGGCCCACCGGGGGCCGGATCCTCTTCGACGGCCAGGACCTCGTGGGCCTTCCGCCCGCGGCCATCGTCCAGCGGGGCATCGCCCGGACCTTCCAGTCCATCCGCCTCTTCAAGGGCCTGACCGCCCTGGAGAACGTCCGCATCGCCCACTTCGCCCGGGTCACCTACGGGCCGGGGGCCTGGCTGAGCCGGGGCCGGCCCTTCCGGGAGGAGGAAGAGGCGATCCTCGCCGCCTCCTACCAGTGGCTGGAGCGGTTCGGCCTGGCCCGCTACGCCCTGGAACCGGCAGGGAGCCTCCCCTACGGGGACCAGCGGCGGCTGGAGATCGCCCGGGCCATGGCCACCCGGCCCCGGCTCCTGTTGCTGGATGAGCCGGCCGCGGGCATGAACCCGGCGGAGGTGGAGGCGCTGATGGAGCTAATCCGCTGGCTGCAGGCCAGCTTCCAGGTGACCATCTTCCTCATCGAGCACCAAATGCGGATGGTGATGGGCCTCTGCCAGGTGGTCCACGTGCTGGACTTCGGCCGGCTCATCGCCAGCGGGACCCCCGACGAGGTCCGCCGGCATCCCCGGGTGCTGGAGGCGTACCTGGGCCAGGGGGCGGGTGGGTCGTGAGCCTGCTGGAGGTGAGGGGGCTCCGGGTCCACTACGGGCCCATCCAAGCCCTCCACGGCATCGACCTGGTGGTGGAGGAAGGGGAGATCGTCACCCTCATCGGCGCCAACGGCGCGGGCAAGACCACCACCCTGCGGGCCATCTCCCGCCTCGTCCCGCCCAGCGGGGGGACGATCCGCTTCGCCGGGGTGGACCTCACCCAGCTTCCCCCCCACCAGGTGGTGGCCTTGGGCGTGAGCCACGTCCCCGAGGGCCGGGGGATCTTCGCCAACCTGACGGTCCTGGAAAACCTCCTCCTGGCCACCTACGGCCGCCGGGACCGGGCCCGGGTCCACCAGGACCTGGAGCGGGTCTTCGCCCTCTTCCCCCGCCTGGGCGAGCGGAAAGGCCAGCTGGCCGGCACCCTCTCGGGGGGCGAGCAGCAGATGCTGGCGGTGGGAAGGGCCCTCATGACCCGCAGCCGGCTCATGCTCCTGGACGAGCCTTCCATGGGCTTGGCCCCCGTCTTGGTAGAGGAGATCTTCGCCACCCTGGCCGCCATCAACCGGGAGGGCACCACCCTCCTCCTGGTGGAGCAGAACGCCCATCAGGCCTTGAAGCTCGCCCATCGGGGGTATGTGCTGGAGACGGGCCGGATCCAGACGGCTGGCCCGGCGGCCGCGCTGGCCCAGGATCCCCAGGTGCGGCAGGCCTACCTGGGGGGTTAGGCCCGGCCCCCTTCTGCCCGCCCTGCCCCCACACCCCGGGCGCTCCAGGCGAGGCCATGGGGCCCTGCCCCGGCGCTCCTTGCCTTAGGGCTCAGCGGTGGTCTCAGCCTCCTCCGGCTCCGGGTGGGGCAGGGCGGTCATGGGCTTGGCGGGCGCCAGGATGAACTCCACCTCCAACCGGGCCTCGATGGCCATGGTCCCCGGCAGGACGAAGGAGGCGTCGGCGGCCGCCTCCAGGGCCACGCTCCGCTGGAGGCCGAAGGCGCGGGCGGAACTCTCCCGCACCTGGGCCACGCTCTTCACCGTCTGGCCCAAGGCCCCGGCGATCCGCTCCGCCTTCTCCCGGGCCTGGCGGGCCGCCTCCGTCAGCAGCTCCTCCCGCAAGGCCTGCTCGTCGCTCACGCCATACTGGAGGTTGGCGATCCGGTTGGCGCCCGCCGCCACCGCGGCATCGATCAGGTTGGCCAGGCGGCGCAGGTCCCGGGTCTCCACCCGGACGCTCCCCTCGGCCGCGTACCCGACCAGCTTGGAGGCCCCCTCCTCGTACCGGTAGACGGGGTGAAGGGTGAGGCCCGTGGTCCGGATGGCCTCCTCCGGCACGTCGTTGGCCTTCAAGGCGGTGACCACCATGGAAAGAAGGAACTGGGCGCTGTCGAAGGCAGCCTGCGCGCTGGCCGCCTCCTGCCGGACCCCGAAGTCGATGGTGGCCTGGTCGGGGACGACTGTACGGGAGGCCACCCCTTCCACCGTGAGCCGGCCGTAGGGCAGCGGTTCAGGCACAGGCTCCTGGGCGGCCGCGCCCCCGGCCAGCCCGGCGACCAGAACCCACGCCAGGAGACCGCCAAAGAGCCGGCGGGCAAAGGCCCGGCAGGCGGCCCCCGCTCCGTGCCCCGTCTGGAGACCCGTCATGGCAGACACCCTTTCGGCAAGCAATCGTTCCTCGCCCCTCCCCTTTCTTCCAGGGGCGGGCCCTCCCTGCCGGAAGGGGGAGCCAGCTCAGGGCCTCGCCCGTCGGGATCGGGCGGCGGGAAAAGGCGGCGGCTCTGCCTTTGCCGGGCCCGGCCGTTGTGTGAGAACAGGAGCTGTCGTACAATGCTGGTGAGGACGACCCGGTGTCCGGGGCTGCGCGGCCGGGGCCGCGCCCTGGGAGCGCCGCTCCTCCATCTGCGAGCGTGGTCAAGGAGGCACGGGCATGGCAGTTCGTACCAAGACCCTTCCGCCAGATCGAGGCCTGACGGCCCGCATGATGCTGACGGTGGTCTTGCTGGGGGCCCTCTACCTCTTCTTCACCTGGATCCTCCTCCAGGCCAACGCGGGCATCCAGACCATGGTCCTCGTGCTGGGCCTGATGCTGGCCGCCCAGTACTTTCTCTCCGACCGGCTGGCCCTGCTTTCCATGGGGGCTCGCGAGGTGACGCCCCAGCAGGCGCCGGAACTCCACGACATGGTCGCCCGCCTGGCGGCTCTGGCCGACCTGCCCAAGCCGAAGGTGGCCATCTCGCCCGCCCGCATTCCCAACGCCTTCGCGGTGGGCCGGAACCAGCGGACCGCCACGGTGGCCGTCACCCAGGGGCTCCTCGATCAGCTGGAACCCCACGAGCTGGAGGCGGTGGTGGCCCACGAGATCACCCACATCAAGAACCGGGACGTGGCCATCATCACCTTTGCCAGCTTCTTCGCCACCCTGGCCGGGTACCTCACCCAGCACCTCTTCTACTGGGGGCTCTGGGGCGGGTTCGGCGGCCGGGATGACCGGAACGGGGCCAACTGGGGCGTCATCGTCTACCTGGTCTCCATCCTGGTGTACACCTTGAGCTTCTTCCTCATCCGGGCCCTCTCCCGGTACCGGGAGTTCGCGGCCGACCGGGGCGCGGCCATCCTGACGGGCGCGCCGTCCCACCTGGCGTCAGCCTTGATCAAGATCAGCGGCCGGATGAAGGTGGTCCCGCAGCGGGATCTGCGGGAGGCGGAGGCGATGAACGCCTTCTTCATCGCGCCCGCCCTGAGCGGCGATGGCTTCGCCGAGCTCTTCTCCACCCACCCGTCCCTGGAGCGGCGCCTGGCCCACCTCCGGCGGCTGGAAGAGGAGATGCGCCGGTAATGGGCTGGCTGGACGCGCTCCTGGGCCGCACCCGCCTGCCCAAGGCCCGCCCTGAGGGGCTCTTCGCCCTCACCACCGCCCAGCTCGCCCTCAAGACCGAGCTGGGCTGGGAGCCGGCAGGCCGCGCGGCCCTCTGCCTCAAACCCATCACCACCGGCGCCTTCCGCCAGCTGGATGAGGAGCTGAAGGATCTGGTCCGGGCGGCCGCCGGGGAGACGGGCACCGAGATCCAGGTGGAGACCGACTCCTACCGGTACCGCTGGATCGTCCTGACAGACCCCCAACTGGACGATCTGGTCGCCCTCATCCACCTGGCCGCCCAGGAGCTTCAAAGCCACGGGTACGGGCCCCAGCTCCTGGCCGCCGTCTTCCGCTTCACCACCCCCGACCGGCCGGCCGCCTACCTGATCTACAACTACAAGCGGGGCGCCTTCTACCCCTTTGTCCCCACCGGGTCCGGCAAGGACCGGGCGAGCGACCTGGAGTTCCAGTTCCAAGCGGCCATGGAGAAAGAGATGCCCATCGAACCCGACGTCACCCGCTGGTACCCCATGTGGGGCATGCCTCTCTGAGCCCTCCCAGCGCCGGCAGAACCCTCCAACCCCCACCCCATCCGCGACCCGCCCCACGGCCCGCCTGAGGCCGCCCTTCCGGGGTGGACAACGCTCCTAGGAGCCCAAGCCTGCATAGTACATGGTCTGATCGCCTTCGAGCCCTTCGTGCGAGGAGGAGATGAGACCATGGCGCTGCACCCTGGCCTCCCGGGGCGGGGGGTCCTCCGTCGGGCCTTCGGGGTGGTGCTGGCCCTGGGGCTGATGAGCGGCTGGGCCGGCGGGGCGGGCGCCCAGGCGCCCCCCGTCACCCTGCTCCACGTCTCCTACGACCCCACCCGGGAGTTCTACCAGGCGTACAATGAGCTTTTTGCCCAGTACTGGCTGGCGGCGCACGGCCAAGAGGTCCGGGTCCAGATGTCCCACGGCGGCTCCGGCCGGCAGGCCCGGGCGGTTATCGACGGGCTGGAAGCCGACGTGGTCACCCTCGCGCTCGCCTACGACATCGACGCCATCGCCTCCCTCACCGGCCTCATCAGCGCTGATTGGCAGCAGGCGTGGCCCCACAACAGCGCCCCCTACACCTCCACCATCGTCTTCCTGGTCCGCCGGGGGAACCCCAAGGGGATCACCGATTGGGACGACCTCATCCAGCCGGGGGTCCAGGTGATCACCCCCAACCCCAAGACCAGCGGCGGGGCCCGCTGGAATTACCTGGCCGCCTGGGGAGCCGTCCTCCACCGGGAGCTGGGCGATCTGAGCCGGGTCCGCGACCCCCAGCATGCGGAAGCTGTCCGGGCCGCGGAAGAGCAGGCCCGGGCCTACCTCACCCAGCTCTACCGGAACGTGCCCGTCCTCGATTCCGGCGCCCGGGGGGCAACCATCACCTTCGTGCAGCGGGGCCTGGGCGATGTGCTCCTTGCCTGGGAGAACGAGGCCTACCTGGCCCTGGAGGAGTTGGGCCCCGGCGCCTTCGAGGTGGTGGTGCCCCCCATCAGCATCCTGGCGGAGCCGCCGGTGGCCGTGGTGGAGGGGGTGGCCCGGCGCCGGGGCACCCTGGAGGTGGCCCGGGCGTACCTGGCCTACCTCTACTCGCCCGAGGCTCAACGCCTCATCGCCCGCCACCACTACCGGCCCGCCTTCCCCGAATATGTGGCTCCCGAGGAGCTCCGAGCCTTCCCCCAGGTGCACCGGTTCACCATTGAGGAGGTCTTCGGAAGCTGGGAAGAGGCCCACCGGATCCACTTCGCCGACGGCGCGCTCTTTGACCAAATCCTGGCCCAAGGCAGGTGAGGCGCCCATGTTCCCAGCCCGTCCCAGGCTCTTCCCAGGTTTCGGCCTCTCCTTGGGGGTGACCACCCTCTACCTCAGCCTGGTGGTCCTCCTCCCCCTGGCTGCCCTCATCCTGCGGGCCGCCGGCTTGGGGTGGCAGGAGGTGGCCCGCCAGGTGAGCGACCCCCGGGTCCTCGCCTCCCTCAAGCTCTCCTTCGGGGCCTCCCTGGCCGCGGCGGGGCTGAACGGGGTCTTCGGCCTCCTCCTGGCCTGGTGCCTCGCCCGCTACCCCTTCCCCGGGCGCCGGCTGGTCGACGCCGCGGTGGACCTCCCCTTCGCGCTCCCCACCGCCGTCTCAGGCATCGCGCTCACCGCGGTCTACGCCCCCACCGGCTGGGTGGGCCGCTTCCTGGACGGGCTGGGCCTCCGGGTGGCCTTCACGCCTTTGGGGGTGGTCCTGGCCCTGGTCTTTGTCGGCCTGCCTTTCGTGGTCCGGACGGTGGAGCCCGCCCTGCGGGATCTGGGCCGGGAGCTGGAAGAGGCGGCGGAGAGCCTGGGCGCCGGGCGGTGGCAGACCTTCGGGCGGGTGATCCTGCCGGCCATCGCCCCGGCGGTGCTGACGGGGGCCACCCTGGCCTTCGCCCGGGCCCTGGGGGAGTACGGCTCCATCGTCTTCATCTCCGGCAACCTGCCCTACCGGACGGAGATCACCCCCGTCCTGATCATGGCCAAGCTGGAACAGTTCGACTACGCCGGAGCCGCCGCCATCGCCGTCGTCATGCTGGCGGGCTCCCTCGTCCTCCTGCTGGCGGCCCGGGTCCTCGAAACCCGGCTGGCGGGGGCCCGGGGCCATAAGGGGCGGGTTGGGGGATGAGGATCTGCTGGCTGGCAGGCAATCGGCTCCAGGCACCCAACGGGGCACCCTCCGCCCCGCCCGGCAGCGACCCGCCGTGGGTCCGGGCGCTCCTCATCGGGAGCGGGCTCACCATCCTGGGGCTGGTCCTTTTCCTTCCCCTGGCCGTCGTCTTCGTGGAGGCCTTCGCCAAGGGGGTGGGGACCTACTGGCAGGCCCTGCGCGACCCGGACACCCTGGCGGCCATCCGCCTCACCCTTCAGGTGGCCGCCTCGGCGGTGGCGGCCAACACCCTCTTCGGCCTGGCGGCCGCCTGGTGTCTGAGCCGCGCGCCCTTTCCCGGCCGGCGGTTCCTAGAGGGGCTGATCGACCTCCCCTTCACCGTCTCGCCGGTCATCGCGGGGTTGGTCTTCGTCCTGCTCTTCGGGCGCCAAGGGTGGCTGGGGCCCTGGCTGGCCGAGCGGGGCTGGCAGGTGATCTTCGCCCCGCCGGGCATCGTCGTGGCCACCCTCTTCGTCACCCTGCCCATCGTCGCCAAGGAGCTGATCCCCCTCATGCGGGGCCAGGGGACGGACGAGGAGGAGGCGGCCCTGGTGCTGGGGGCCAGCGGCTGGCAGATCTTCTGGAGGATCACCCTCCCCCGGATCCGGCGGGCCCTGCTGTACGGCGTCATCCTCTGCAACGCCCGGGCCATGGGGGAGTTTGGGGCGGTGTCGGTGGTCTCCGGGCACATCCGGGGCAAGACCAACACTGTCCCCTTGCACGTGGAGATGCTCTACAACGAGTACGACTTCACCGGCGCCTTCGCGGTCGCCTCCCTGCTCACCCTGCTGGCCCTGGGCACCCTGGTGCTCAAGGCCCTCCTGGACTGGCGGGAAGGCGGGGCCGGGACCGCACCGGGAGACGAAGGAGGGACGGAAGGTGAGCATTGAGGTCCGATCCATCCGGAAACGCTTCGGCACCTTTCAGGCCCTGAAGGGGGTGAGCCTGACGGTTCCCGAAGGGGAGCTGGTCGCCCTCCTGGGACCGTCGGGTTCAGGCAAGACCACCCTGCTCCGCATCATCGCCGGGCTGGAGCTTCCCGACCCGCCGGGCTCGGTGCTGATCCACGGCGAGGACGTCACCTTCCGGCCCCCCGGCCGGCGGCGGGTGGGTTTCGTCTTCCAGCACTACGCGCTCTTCCGCCACATGACCGTCTTCGAGAACGTCGCCTTCGGCCTGAGGGTTCGTCCCCGGGCCACCCGCCCCAGCGAGGCGAAGATCCGCGAGCGGGTGATGGAACTCTTGCGGCTGGTCCAGCTGGAGGGGTACGAGCAGCGCCGGCCAGCGGAGCTCTCGGGCGGCCAGCGCCAGCGGGTGGCCCTGGCCCGGGCCCTGGCCATCGATCCCCAGGTCCTCCTCCTGGACGAACCCTTCGGCGCGCTGGACGCCAAGGTCCGCCAGCGCCTCCGCCGCTGGCTCCGGCGCCTCCACGACGAGATCCACGTGACGGGGCTCTTCGTCACCCACGACCAGGAAGAGGCCTTGGAGGTGGCCGATCGCATCGTGCTCATGAACGAAGGCCGGGTGGAGCAGGTGGGCACCCCCGACCAGGTCTACCACCACCCGGCCAACATGTTCGTCATGGATTTCCTGGGCCAGGTCAACCTCTTCCGGGGCCGGGTGGAGGCGGGCCGGCTGATGGTGGGGCCGTGGCCTCTGGCCCCCCAACCGGCCGACCTGAACGGTCACCGGAAGGCCAGACTCTTCGTCCGCCCCCATGAGGTGGAGGTCCGCCGGCAGGCCAACGGCAGCCCTGGCCTACCGGCCCGGGTGGTCCGGATCCACTCCGCCGGACCCCAGGTCCGGCTGGACCTGGCTTTGGAGACGGGCGACCTCCTCCGGGCCGAACTGCCCCACGAGGCCTTCCACCAGGCGGCTTTGGGGCTTGGCGATCCCGTCTCCGTCACGTTCCGGAACCTGCGGGTCTTTGCCGAACCGTAAGCCGGCCCCTGCCCCACCGGGGCCTGGGGCCGGGCCTGGGCCTGGCGCGGCCTCAACCGCTTCAGGTGAGGTCCGCCGGGTAATCGGCAAAGAGGTGCAGGGCCTCGGTCAGCTCCGTATCGGGGGCGGGCAGGATCAGATCGGACTCCACGAGCTCATCGTCCGCCAGCCGCCGGCCCCGGCGGACGATGGCCAGAACCGTCTCCAGCTCCCGCCGGAAGGCTTCCTCATCGCTGTTGGCGATGGCCTCCAGAAGGCGGTTATCCTCCCGGTCCAGCTCCTCCAAGAGGTCTCCGGTGATCTCATACTGGCCCTCGGTCAGGATGCGGACGATCACTGGCCGGCCACCTCCCGCTTGAGCCGCTCCAACTCCGACTCCACGCCCTGGTCGAGCTTGGCCTTGCGGAGCTCTTCCTCCAGAGGGTCGGAGGCCCCCCAGGTCTCCTGGAGGGTTCCCTTCTCCACCAGCTCGTCGATGGCCGCGGCGCGGGCCTGCATCTCCTGGGTCTTCCGCTGGGCCCGTTCGATGGCCATGGTGACGTCGGCCAGCTCCTCCGACAGCCCGGTGGCCGCCTCCCCGATCTTCACCTGGGCCGCGGCCGCGGAGTACTGGGCCTTGATCAGCTCCTTCTGGGTGCGGAAGCTTTCCACCTTGGCCCGCAAACGCTGCTCGTTCCGCTCCAGCTTCTCCTGCTCGGCCTGGAGGGCGTTGATCTGGGCCTCCAGTTCCTGGAGCTGGAGCTCCGCCTCCTGCTTCCGACGCAGGGCTTCCAGGGCCAGGTGCTCCTTCCCCAGCTTGAGGGCTTCCTTCGCCTGCTCCTCCAGCTTCTTGTTCTGCTCCCGCAAGCGGACGGCCTGAAGCTCCAGGCGCTTCTTCTGGCCGACCACTTCCACGACGCCCCGCTTCACCTGCTGCAGGAGCTCAAGCTGGCGCTGGTAGCTGTACTCCAGGGTCTCTTCCGGGTTCTCCGCTCGGTCCAGCAGCTTGTTCACCTTGGCCTTAAAGACCGTGCTCATCCGGGAGAGCACGCCCAACGGCAACCCCTCCTGTGGCTTCGGGCCCCGGGAGGGCCCGCCCGTGGATGGCTATCTGTGGGTCATTATACCGCAGCCGGGGGGGCCATCCCAGGCACGGCGCCCCTTCCGGCGCTCCCACCGGCCCTTCCGGCCATGCGGAGTCGGCACCCCTGTCATGGGCGACCGGGTGCGGCTCCGGCCCCAGAGGGAGGGGCCGGCAGGCGGCGAACCTAGGGGCCCGGAGGTGCGCCCGTCATGCGTCGGCTCGTGGAACGGATCCTCCTCGGCACCCTGGAACCCCGGCCCTGGCGCCGGTTCGCCTGGCTCTGCCTCTCCTTTTTTTCCCTTTTCTACCTGTCAGCCATCCTGTCGTTCGTGGTCCTGCCCGACGGCTTCCTCCGGGGGAGGCACCCCCTGGTCAGTTCCTGGACCACCGCCCCGGACCTCTGGCGCTCAACCCTCCAGATCTTCGGCTACAACCTGATGCCCACGGGCGTGGTGGTGGGGGGCAACCTCTTCGCCAGCCCCTCCCGGCTGGCCCGGGGGCGCCTCCTGCCCCAGGGCTACCTGGCCCTCTGGGCCCTGGCCATCCTCACCGGCGCTTACCTGGGCAGCTGGTCCTTCGAGGTGGTCACCCCGGCGCCGCCCTTCTGGCAGAGGCTCGTCCGCCCGCTGGATATCGTCCACCACTCGGGCTTCATCGAGCTGACGGGCTACATCCTGGCGGCCACCGCGTCGGCCCGCTGGGCCCGCCTGCGGGGCCGCGGCCTCCCCGCGGACCCGGCCCTCCCGGGCGGACCCGGCCTCACCCCTGCCGAACGGGCCTTCTTCCTCTTCGCGCTGGCGCTCATCGCCACGGGTGCGTGGGTGGAGTCCCGGGCCATCCTGGAAGTGACGGGCAACTCGCTCCACCTCCCCCCGTCGGGGAGCCCCAATCCCTGACAAGGAGGATCTGTCCGAATCCAATGGAAATGTAGGGGCAGAAGGTGGGCACCACCCGAAAACGAAGAGGGTTTTGGGCGTCCGGCAGAGGCCTGGGCCCCCGGCGGCTCCCGCACCCGGCCAGGCCCACCCGCCGGACCCAACGCACCCCTCAACGCGGCAGCCAGAAAGGAAGAGTCACTTGACACCCATTCTCCAGCTTGGACTCGGTCCCATCGGTCAGGGTATCGTGCGGCGGCTTCTCGCCCGGAGCGACTCCGCCATCGTGGGGGCGGTGGACCCGGCCCCCGACAAGGCCGGGCGGTCCGTGGCGGAGGTCCTGGGGCTGGCTCCCTCCGACCCAGGGGCTAAGGCGGCCCGCGCGCTCCGGGTCGCCCCCAGCCTGGCCGAAGCCCTGGCCCAGGCGGCCCAAAGGCCAACGGTGGCCGTCCACGCCACCAGCTCCTTCCTGAGCCAGGTCGCCCCCCAGTTGGTGGAGGCGGCCGAACATGGGCTCAACGTGGTCTCCACGTGTGAAGAGCTGGCCTACCCCTGGCGGCACCACCCCGACGAGGCCCGGGCCATCGACGAGGCGGCCCGCCGGGCTGGGGTGACCATCCTCGGCACCGGCGTCAACCCAGGATTCGTCATGGATTTCCTGCCGGTCTGCCTGGCCGGCGCGGCGGCCAGCGTCAGCCACGTCCACGTGGAGCGGGTGGTCGATGCGGGTTCCCGCCGAGGGCCCTTGAAGCGGAAGGTGGGGGCCGGCCTGACCCCCGACGCCTTCCAGGCCCAGGCGGCCACGGGCACCTTCGGGCACATCGGGCTGGTGGAGTCGGTGGCCATGATCGCCGCCGCCTTCGGCTGGAGCTTGGACCAGATCACCTCGGACCTTCAGCCCAAGATCGCCCAGGAGCCATATGAGAGCCCCGACCTAACGGTGCCGCCCGGCCACGTCTTGGGCATCGATCAGGTGGCCGTCGGGCTGGATGAGCAGGGCGAGGAGCGGATCCGCCTCCACCTCCAGATGTACGTGGGCGCGCCCAATCCGCACGACACGATCCGGCTCCAGGGGGAGCCGCCGCTGGAGCTCACCATCCCCCGGGGAACTCCCGGTGACCTGGCCACCGCGGCGGCGGTGATCAATGCCATCCCCAACGTCCTGGCGGCCAGCCCCGGCCTGAAGACGGTCATCGACCTGCCCCCCGCCCGCTGGCGCCAGCCGTAAGGCAAGCCTGGGGGCTGGGACCCGCCGGCACCTGGCCCGGCGGGTCCTGCTCGTTTCTTCCGGAAGCTTCGGTGTGGGGGCGTCAGGCACTCGGCGTCGGGAACCAGCAAAAAGAAAAACCCTCTGGAACCCAGGTTCCAGAGGGCTCATCTGGTGGAGCCGAGCGGGCTCGAACCGCCGACCTCGTGAATGCCATTCACGCGC
>NZ_VSCV01000059.1:0-4399 GCF_047459355.1 Limnochorda sp.
CTCCAGCTCCTCAACAGCCACCGACTCGTTGGTGGTATGGGCCTGGGCCAGATCGCCCGGGCCCAAGATGACGGTGGGCACGCCCAGCTGGCGAATGAGGAAGCGGGCGTCGGTCCCGCCGGGAAAGCCGCCGGGCGCAACCGGTTCCAGCCCGAGGGCCGCCCGGGCTGCCTGCACCACCTGCACCATGGGCGTGTCCGCCGGAATCTCCGACGGTTCCGCGGCTTCTAGGACCTCCAGCCGGGCATCCACCGCCGCCTCGTCTCTGAGCCGCGCCAGCACTCCCTCCAGTTCCTGCCGGGCGCCTTCCACCGTCTCGCCGGGCACCAGGCGCCGGTCCAGGGTGATTCGGCACCAGTCCGGCACCATGTTGGCCTTTTCGCCGCCCTGGATGGTGGCCACCGTCAGGGTGGGCGGGCCCAGGAGCGGGTGGTGGGCGGTGAAGGGGAGGGCTTCCAGAGCCTCGATCACCCGGGCCATTTTGGTGATGGCGTTGACGCCCAGATGGGGCGTGGAGGCGTGGGCGCTCCGGCCAACGGTGGTGATCTGGGCCCAGAGGAGGCCCCGGGCTGCGACCATGGGCCGCAGGCCCGTCGGCTCGCCGCAGATGGCCGCGTCGGCCCGCACGCCGGCGGGCTCCCCGCGGGCCTCCTCCACCAGGACCTTGGTGCCCAACATCCCGAGCATCTCCTCATCGGCGACGGCCTGCAGGTGGAGCCGGCCCCGGAGCCGGATGCCCGCCCGCTGGAGGGCGTCGATGGCGGCCAGCAGGCTGGCAAAGGCTCCCTTCATGTCCGCCGCGCCGCGGCCCCAGATCCGCCCCTCGTGGAGGTGGGCCGCGAACGGGGGAAAGCGCCAGGCGGTTGGGTCACCGGCGGGGACGACGTCAAGATGGCCGTTCCAGATGAGGGTCGGGCCGTCGGACCCGCCCCAGTCGCCGGTGAGGCTCACCCGGCGGGGGGCCGGTTCATGACGCCGGAGGTGGGTGAATCCCAGGGCCTCGAGACGCTCTTCCAGCCACGCCACCGCGGGCGCTTCGTTCCCCGGCGGGTTGGTGGTGTCGATGCGGATCAGCTCCTGGGCCCAGGCCACCAGCTGGGCCCGGTCCAGGTGGCGGGCCACCTGCCGGGTGACCTCCTGGAGATCGATCGCCATGGGCCTCCCTCCTCGTGGGTTTCACGATGGGTTCCCGACGGGGCCGCATCACGCCGCGGGTGGCCGGCAGACCGGCTTCCCGCCTTCACGTCGGTGTTCGCCCTCACGCTGGTCTCCCGCCTTCACGCCTGCAGGAAGGCCTCTCCCACCTCGGTCGATGCGGGCCGGGTCACCCAGCTGACCGCCACGAAGAGGGCCACGTTGGCCAGAAGACCCAGGATGCCGGGGTTGATGTCGAGGGGCGTCACGGGCTGGACCAGCTGGAAGTAGGAGTTGACCAGCACCCCCGCCACCAGGCCGCTCAGGGCGCCGGCCCGGGTGGCCCGGGGCCAGTAGAGCCCGCCGTAAATCAGGGGGGCGAACTGGACGATGGAGCCGTACGCGCCCAAGAGGAGCTGGACCAGGCCCGCCGCTCCGAAGATCGCCAGCCAGTACGCCGCCGCCCCGATCACCACCACCGCCGCCCGCATGATCCAGACCTGCTCCCGCTCCGTCAGGGCGGGGGCCAGGGGGAGGATGACGTCCCGGGTGAGCTCCACGGCGGCGCCGTGGGTGATGGCGTCCGCCGACGACATGGCGGCGGCCAGGGTCCCCGCGCCGATGAGCCCGAAGAGCCAGCCGCTCACGGGAAGCAGGTTGGTCAGCATGTAGGGGAGGACTTGGTCCGGGTTCTCCAGGGCGTCGGCCGGCACGTTGAGGACCCCGGCGAAGCCGATGAAGAGAACGGGCACCAGGAAGATGGCGAAGAGGGGGTAGGCGAGGACCGTCTGCTTGATCCGCTGCTCGCTGGTGGTGAAGGACTTCATGAACAGGTGGGGCCACATGATGAAGCCCAGCACCGAGACCAGGATGGCGGTGGAGTAGGCCATGGGCGACATGGTGGAGCCGGGGCCGCCCAGGCGCAGGAAGCCGGGCCGGGCCGCGTCGATGGCTTGGAACATGGGCCCCGGCCCGCCGTGGAGGGAGAAGACCAGGTAGAGCCCCATGCCCCAGGCGACCACCAGCATGAGGAGCCCCTGGAAGACGTCGCTCCAGGCCGCCCCCCGGACGCCGCTGGTGCTCACGTAGGCCACCACGATCCCATATGCCAGCAGCGCCCCCGCCCAGAAGGGGATGTGCCCTTCGGTGAGCACCTCGAAGACGTAGGCCATCCCCTTGATCTGGAGGGTGAGGTACTGGATGAAGGCCAGGACCGCCACCAGCCCAACGATCACGCCCAGGAGGGTGGAGCCGTACCGGTCCCGGAGGAAGTCGCCCATGGTGAAGTAGCCCCGCTGCCGGCCCAGCCGGGCCGCCTTGGGGCCGATCAGGTACCAGGGGAGCATCCCCAGGGCCGAGTAGGCCAAGATGTAGAAGGAGGCGGCGCCCCGGGAGTAGGCCCACCCCGGCCCACCCAGGAAGGCGAAGGCGCTGAAGACGGTCCCGCCCATGAGAAACCACATCAAGAGCAGGCCCAGCTCCCGGTTGGCCACCGCAAACTCCGAAACCGACCACGCCGACCGGCCCCGCCCGGCGAGCACCCCAAACAG
The DNA here is from genome assembly GCF_047459355.1 of Limnochorda sp. NCBI lineage: Bacteria > Bacillati > Bacillota > Limnochordia > Limnochordales > Limnochordaceae > Limnochorda > Limnochorda sp. The sequence goes on from NZ_VSCV01000059.1 coordinate 2,685, forward strand.
AAAAGCGATCCCCAGGTAGACCAGCATGATGGCCAGCGCCAGCACCCAGCGGCTCATGCCTTCGGCCTCCTTCCGTACTCCGCCCAGTAGAAGAGGATCACCCCGACAAACTCAACCCCAACCCAGAAGACGATCCAGGCCAGGGCGAAGGGCAGGCCCAGGATCATGGGCTGCACCCGATTGGCCACGGCGAAGACCGGGAAGATGAGCAGCACCAAGAGCGCCAGGCTGAAGAAGGCGAAGCGCCGTTCCAGCCCGTGAGGCGCCTGCTCATCGGCCACCTTTGCATCCAACGCCTTCTCATCCAAAGGACATCCCTCCCTGGGGCTGAGGCCCCCTGGTCTCTCGAGCTCTCAGGTGATCTCCAAGGCGGGCGCGTGGCTGGGACGGTTCGGGTGGAGTGGGCTCCGATGGCGGTCGTTGGCAGGAGCGGCCGTGGGTGGACACGACGGTTCGGGTGAATTCCATGGAATCAGATTGACTTGCAGGAATTATACGGTACTCTACAAGAGAAGAGACGAAGCGTCAAAGCTTCTCAAGGAACAGGAGGTTCGGTGGATGGTACGCGATCGGTCCTGGATGGCAGCGTTGGCCGTGGCCCTCGTCTTTGCGCTGGCTGGCACCGCCCCGCTGGCCGCGAGCCCTGCGGAGCGGCAGACCAACGGCATCATCGCCTTCGCCGGACAACGGCCTCCTCACCTTGGTGATGCAGGAGTTCGGCGTGGCTTCCGTCCGTCACGTCACCAACCCTGCCTACTGGCGCCCCGGCCCCATCTCCTACTCCTTCCACGGGCGGGACATCTTCACCCCAACCGCTGCCCGGATCGCCTCGGGCTGGCCTGCGGCTGAGGTGGGGCCCGAGATCACCGACTACATCACCCTGGACATCACCCCGGCGCGCCGGGAGGGGTCCACCCTCCGGGGCGAAGTGGTCCTCATCGACTTCTATGGCAACCTGCAGGCCAATATTGATGCTGGCCTGGTGCGGGAGCTGGGGTTGAGCTATGGGGACCGGGTCCGGGTGACCGTGGGCGACAAGACCGTTGAGAGCGTCTTCGTGAACACCTACGGCGACGTGCCCGAGGGGGACCACCTGATCTTCCTGGCCAGCACCGACCTCCTGGAGGTCTCCATCAACATGGGCAGCGCCCAGGAGTTCTTCCAGGCGGACCTCGGCTCGCCGGTGGTGATCGAGCGGCTGCCGGAGGGCGGGCGGTTCGCCCACCCCAGCCGAGGGGCACCTCGGACAGGCCCGGCCTGAAGGCCGGGCCGTCTGCGCGTTGGCTGACCGGGGCGTCCATCTCCCACGTTCGGGGTCTCCCTGGCGGACCAACGTTCCCGTCCAAACGATCCTTGCCGGGGGAGCCGCCGGGACCATCCGAGCGGCCTGCACGCGCAATCAACAACGGCCACATGAGAGCACATATCAATCATGAACGATCAACATATCGTTGACTTATGATCGCATCCTGGACTATCCTGGAAGCGTGCCAGCCATCGGCCCTTGGGGCTTCGTGCCCTCCAACCCCACCCGAGCCACGCCCTGGCCTGCACGGCTCGTGGAGTCCCGAAGGAGCGTAGAGCCATGGATCATGCAACAGCCTATCTAAGACACATCGTCGCCGCCCAAGGACGGGGGGAGGTGCGGGGGATCTACTCGGTCTGCACGGCCGACCCCCTGGCCCTGCGGGCCGCCATGGAACAAGCGGTGGAAG
>NZ_VSCV01000011.1:0-61906 GCF_047459355.1 Limnochorda sp.
CCCTCCACCGGCCCGACGGGCCGCCGGGCAACCTGGAGTGGCTGGAGACACCCCCCTGGGATGTGGAGGCGGTGGAGCTCAGCCGGGATGGGCGGGTGGCCGCCTGGGTGGTGAACGAGAACGGGGTGAGCCGCCTCTTCGTCCGGCGCCTGGCCGCCGGGGCCCTGGACGGGGAGGCCTGGCGGGCCGCCCCGGTGGTGGAGGTGCCCATGCCCGAGGCCGGGGTGATCGCGGCCCTGGCCCTCTCCGCTGACGGCCGGCGGGCGGTCCTCCTGATCAACCGCTCCCGTCGGCCGGCCGAGGTCTACACCGTGGAGCTGGCCGAGGTGGGCCCCTCCCGGCAGATCGCGCCGCCCCGCCAGGTGACCGACGGCTTCATCGGTGCCATCCCCGAAGAGGAGCTGGTGGTGCCGGAGCCGGTGAGCTACGTCACCTGGGACGGGCGGGGCATCTCCGGCTGGCTCTACCGGCCCCGGGAAGCGAGCCCCGAGCATCGGGTGCCCGTGGTCCTCTCCATCCACGGCGGGCCCGAGGCCCAGGAGCGGCCCACCTACTCGGCCTTCTACCAGCTCCTGCTCCACCGGGGGATTGGGATCTTCGCGCCGAACATCCGGGGCTCCACCGGCTACGGCCGCACCTTCCAGCGCCTCATCTACCGGGACTGGGGCGGCGGCGAGCTGAAGGACCTGGGGGAGGCGGCCCGCTTCCTCCGGAGCCTCGACTGGGTGGACCCGGACCGCATCGGTGTCTTCGGCGGCAGCTTCGGCGGCTTCGCCACCCTGTCATGCATCAGCCGGCTGCCTGAGTACTGGGCCGCCGCGGTGGATATCGTAGGCCCCAGCAACCTCATCACCTTCGCCCAAAGCGTGCCCCCCACCTGGCGGGACTTTATGGCCGAGTGGGTGGGGGATCCCGAGCGGGATGCGGAGCTTCTCCGGGAGCGGTCGCCCATCACCTACGTGGACCAGATCCGGGCCCCGCTCTTGGTCATCCAGGGGGCCAAGGACCCCCGGGTCCACCGGAACGAGTCGGAGCAGATGGTGGCCCGGTTGCGGGAGCTGGGCCGGGAGGTGGAGTACCTTCTCTTCGAGGACGAAGGCCACGGCTTTACCAAGCGGGCCAACAACCTGAAAGCCTTCCGGGCCGCGGCCGAGTTCTTCGAGCGGAAGCTCCTGGGGCCCGGGGCGGGCCCCGGCTGAGGCTTCCAGGGAGAGACGAAGAAGCCCCCGGGCCTTGGGTTCCGGGGGCTTCGCCGCGGTTAGTGCGGTTCGTGGCAGCCGAGGCAGTCCATGTTCCCGATGGTGTCGAACATGCCTTCGGGGCCGTGGCAGCTCATGCACTCGGCGACGCTGGCCGGTGCCGTGTAGGCGGGCACGAACTTGCCGGCCGCATGAGCGTTGAGCAGCTCCACCGCCTTGGCGCAGACGTCGCCCGTCAGCCTGGCGCACCGCTCGGCCTGCTCCGGCGTCCCGAAAGCGATGCCCGAGGCGTCGCACCACTTGCTGACGGAGACGTGGCAGAGGGGCGAGCCAGAGACCGACTGGGCCAGCGGCTGGCCGTAGGCGTTGCTCTTCGCGGTGGGCAGGGCCGTCTCGCAGTACCAGCCCATCAGCTCGTTGACCAGGGGGAAGCACGCCTCCTGGGGCGTGACCAGGCTCATGACCGCCGCCGCCCCGTTGAGGGCACCGCAGACCGTCCCCCAGCCCACGATGCCGCCGGCGCCGTAGCGGAACATGTCGGAGGGAATGAGGGTGAAGGGGTGGCCCACCTTCTCCCGCAGCTCGTTCAGGATCCCCTCAGCGCCGCCGTACATGCAGTTGTTGATGCTCTTGCACGCCTCGTACCCCTTCCGCCGGACCGCCTCCGGATCCAGGGGCACGTAGGGCCAGGGCCACTCGGGAACGTCGGCCTGGGCCGGGGCTGCGAGCCCCACCGCGCTGAAGAGCCGGCTGCCCAAGGCCGCGCCCGCGACGAACCCACCCGTCCCCGCGAGAAAGGCGCGCCGTGAGACCTGCTTCGAGGACAGGGATTGATCTGCCTGATTCATGAAGACGCCTCCTTAGTGATGGGAAACCCCCGGACCTCAAGACCGGGGGTTGAACCTTGCAGATGAATGCCATCGGAACTAGTGCGGCTCGTGGCACTGGACACAGTCCATCTTGCCGTGGGTGTCAGCCAAGCCGTCGGGCCCGTGGCAGGTCATGCACTCGCCCACCGACTCGGCCGGCACGTAGGCCGGGACGAACTGGCCCGCATGCCAGGCGTTGAGGAGCTCCACGGCCCGGGCGGCCACGTCGCCCGTCAGCTTCGCGCACCGCTGCTTCCTCTCGGTGACCTTGGTCCCTTCCGCCTCCGCCCAGCGGCTCAAGGAGATGTGGCAGAGGGGGGAGCCGGCGACCGACGGGACGTTGGCCGGGCCGAAGCCGTTGCTCTTCTCGGTGGGTAGGGCCGTGTCACAGTACCAGCCGAACAGCTCGTTGACGAGGGGGGTGCAGTCGGACTGGGGGGTGACCAGGTTGATCATGGCCGCCGCGCCGTTCAAGGCGCCGCACAGGGTGCCCCAGCCCGCGGCCCCGCCGGCGCCGTACCGGAACATGTCGGCCGGCACGCCGGTGAAGGGGTGGCCCACCTTCTCCTGCAGCTCGCTCAAGATGGCCCAAGCCACGCCGTAGCAGCAGCCACCCTCCATGAAACCGTCGTATCCCTTGCGGCGGACCACTTCCGGATCGAGGGGGACGTAGGTCCAAGGCCAGGCGGGAACGTCCGGTTGGGCCGGGGCCGCCAACCCAACCGCGCCCAGAAGGCGGCTGCCCAGAGCGGCGCCAGCCAGAAAACCGCCTGTGCCAGCAAGAAAAGCTCTCCGAGAGACAGGCTTTTGCCAAGCTTCCTGACGCTCCATGCTTCCACCTCCGATGGGCCCGATGGCTCACAGAGCCGTCCCCTTCAATCGTAGGGAACGGCGGCGGGAGCGGTCGAGAGGTGGGCTGGAAGTGGGGAGGAACGTCACCGCAGGTGGTGGCAAAGGTCCGCGGGGGAATAGGGTCGAGAAAGGAGAAAAATCGGGTCGAGACCCGGGGTGGAGGGCGACGCCCCTGCCGTTGGCCCCAGGGCTGCGTCAGCCCCTCAAGGACGGCAGGGGCGGGAGGCGGCGTTCCGGCGGGCTTCCGGGCGCAGGTGGGCGCCCTCCCAGCCCCGCCTCCAACGCCGGCCCTTACCAGCGCTCCAGGTGGAGGAAGACGGGGGTGAGCTCTCCCGGCTCCACAAGGATCCAGCGCCGGGCAGTCCGGTACCCCTCCAGGCGGATCTCCACCCAGTGACCGCCCGCAGGCACCTCCTGCAGGAGGGGGGTGAGGCCCACATACGCCCCATCCAGGTAGACCTGGGCCCAGGGGGGCTCCGAGTTGATCCGGACGGTACCCGTCTCCCGCCGGGGCCCCCGAGCCTGCCGCCCGATCACCTCGAACTGGGTCCAGGCGCTGCTCCAGGAGCGCTCGGGCACCACGTCCAGGAACTGGAGGACCTCCTCCTTCACCGCTAGCGGGTCGCCTCCCAGGAGGGGGAAGGGATCCCGGGCGTTCCAGCGCTCCAGAGGCCGGAGGCGGGTCCGGGTGGCCAGGATCTGGAGGTACTCGGTGCCGGGCGGCCCGTCCACCCGGAAGCGGTACCCGGCGCCGGGGAGCTGGTGCTCGCCGGCCCGCACCCGGTTGTTGGCGTCGAAGCGGTTGGGGAAGATGAGGCGGACCCGCCCGCGGCTGTCCACGTTGTAGATGTAGACGTAAGCGGGCTCGCTCACCCAGAAGCGGATCTGGACGCTCTCGCCCACCCGATAGCGGCTCCGGTCCGTCTGGATGCGGACCCGCACATCGCCCGGCGCGGGCTTGACGATAAGGGCCTCGGGGGCGATGGCTTCAGGCTCCACCTGGGCAGGGGCCACCCCGTCCCCGCCCAGATTGGCCTGCAGAGCGAACGCCGTCCCCACCCGGACCAACCCAAGGAGACCAACCGTACCCAGCAGCCCAAGAAGAAGGAACGCGAGCAGGGGCGTTCGGAGCCTCCGGTTCATCCCTTCCACCTCCGTGGACCTGCTCTTTGCTGCCACCATACGCCATGGATGGGTCCACGTCCTGTGTTTGAGGCAGAGAGGCGTCCCGAGCCGCGGGCAGACAGCCGTCCCGTCGATGGTCTACAATGGCCTCAGAGCATTCCGAAGGAGGGTGGGGCCATGACCCGAGGGACGGTGAAGACGCTGGAGGCGGGAGGCTTCCGGTGGAGCTACCGGGAGGCCGAAGGGCAGGGGACGCCCGTCCTCTTCCTGCACGCCTTCCCCCTCCAGAAGGCCATGTGGGATCCGGTGGTGGACAGGCTGGCGGGCCGGGCTGCTCTGGCGGTGGATCTGCCCGGTTTCGGCGGCAGCCGTCCCGTCCCGGAGCGGCCCTCCATGGACGGGTACGCCGCCGCGATCGCCGCCTTCCTCGACGCCCTGAACGTCGACCGGGTGGTTCTCTGCGGCCTCTCCATGGGCGGCTACCTTGCCTTCGCCTTCTGGCGGCAGCACCGGGAACGGGTGGCGGGCCTCATTCTCGCCGACACCCGGGCTGGGGCGGACACGCCGGAGGCCCGGGAGGGCCGCTTCAACCTCATCGCCCGCCTGAAGGAGGAGGGTTCCCGGGCGGCGACGGGCTCGCTCCCCAACCTGGTGGGGCCCACCACCCGCGAGGCGCAGCCGGGCCTGCTGGCGGAGCTGGAGCGCTGGGTGCTGGCCAACCCGGCTGAGGGGATCGCCGCCGCGTCCCGGGCCATGGCCGGGCGCCCCGACTCCACGCCGCTCCTGCCGGAGATCGAGGTGCCCGCCTTGGTCATCGTGGGCGAGGAGGACACGGTTACCCCGCCCGAGGAGGCCCAGGCCATGGCCGAGGCCCTGCCCCGGGCCGATTTGGTCCGCATCCCTGGCGCCGGCCACCTCGCCGCCCTGGAGCAGCCGGAGGCCTTCGCCCACGCGGTGGCAGGCTTCCTCGAGCGACTCTGAGCCTGCAGGCCCCATGAGGTTCAGGAGGTCGCACGTTTGAGAACAGGAGGTCGCGCGCTTGATGAGCCGTTACCCCTGGCAGCTGGGGGGCAGCTCGTCCGGCCGCCCCACCACCGGTGCCGTGGGCTGGTGGGCCAGCTCGCCCGCCTGCTCCAGGATCTGGTCGAAGATCTGGTCGTACTCCTGAATCGTGGTGGCCTGGACGATCTGGGCCCGGGCGGCCGCGGCGCCGGGGAACCCCTTTAGGTACTGGGAGGCGTGCTCCCGCATCTGGAGGCAGGCCACCTTCTCCCCCTTCAGCTCGGCCAGGAGCCGCAGGTGGCGCCGGGCCATGGCCACCCGGTCGGCCAGGGTGGGCTCCGGGAGGAGCTCCCCGGTCTTCAGGTAGTGGAGTGTGCGGGCAAAGATCCAGGGGTTGCCCAGGGCGCCCCGGGCGATCATCGCCCCGTCGCAGCCCGTCTCCAAGAGCATCCGCTCCACATCCTGGGGCGTGAAGAGCCCGCCGTTGCCGATGACGGGGATGGAGACCGCCTCTTTGACGGCCCGGATCCAGTCCCAGCGGACCTGCCCCGAGCGGCCCTGGGTCCGGGTGCGGCCGTGGACCGCGATGGCGGCCACCCCCACATCTTCCAGCCGTTGGGCCAGCTCCACCACGTTGATGTTCTCCTCATCCCACCCCGCCCGCATCTTGACCGTCACGGGGATGGAGACGGCCCGCACCATGGCGCCCAGGATGGCGGCGGCCCGCTTGGGCTCCCGCATGAGGGCGACGCCCGCCTGGGCCTTCAGCACCTTGGGGACGGGACAGCCCATGTTGAAATCGACCACATCCGCCCCCGCCGCCTCCACCCGGCGGGCCGCCTCCGCCGCCTCCTCCGGGTCCGAGCCGAAGATCTGGATGCTCACCGGGTGCTCCTCGGGGTGGATCCGGAGCATGGCCAGGGTCCGCCGGTTGCCCATCACCAGGGCTTTGGCGCTGACGAACTCAGAGCAGACCATGGCCGCCCCGTGCTCCCGGCAGAGGAGCCGGAAGGCCAGGTTGCCCACGCCCGCCATGGGGGCCAGCACCACAGGGTGGTCCAGGCGAACGGAGCCGATCTGCAAGGGACGGACCAAGGTGTCGGCCTGGCCCGTGAAGGGTCCCGTCGGGGTCTCGCTCCCCTGGTCCTTGATCTCGCTGGTGCTCGCCTGGCGGCTCACTGCCTTCCCTCCCAGACTGGTCTCCGCCCCAGTATAGCATGGCTCCCAGGGCCCGCACGGGGCGGGCGGCTCACGGCTCATGCCACGGGAGGAGCCACCGCTCCAGCTGGCGGAGGAGCCAGGTGGAGAGAATGCCCAGGGCCGACAGGACCACAATCCCCGCCATCAGGCGGGTGGTGAGCATCAGATCCCCCGCATTGAGGATGAGGAAACCCAGCCCGGTGGTGGCGGCCACCATCTCCGCGGAGACCACCAGGAGCAGGGCCATCCCCGTGCCCAGGCGGAGCCCGGAGAAGATCACGGGCAGCGCGCTGGGCAGGACCACCTTGGTGACCACCTGCCGGCGGTTGGCCCCCAGGCTGAGGGCCGCCCGGATGAGGAGGGGGCTGGTCTGGCGGACCCCGGCGATGGTGTTGATGGCCACAGGGAAGAAGACACCTGTGGCGATGATGGCCACCTTGGAGGCCTCCCCGATCCCCAGCCAGAGGACGAAGAGGGGCAGGACGGCAATCTTGGGGATGGGGTAGAGGAGCGAGATCAACGGATCCAAAGCGCCCTCAGCCACCCGGGAGAGCCCGACGGCCATCCCCACCGCCAACCCCGCCGCCGCGCCCAAGAGGAGCCCCCACAGGATCCGGGAGAGGCTGGCGGTGAGGCTCGCGCCCAGGGTGCCGCTGGCCGCCATCCGGACCAGCTCCTGGGCGATGGCCGTGGGGGCTGGGAGGTACAGGGGGGCCACCCAGCCCAGGCGGGCCACCAGTTCCCAGAAGGCCAGGAGCCCGACGATCACCACGGCGCCCAGCCACCCGTATCCAGGCCCCGGCTCATCCAGGGCGGGAAGGGGCTCGGGGAGCACCTCCACCTCACGCGGGAGAGGGCCTGCAGCCTCCCCACGGCGGGCAGGCCCGGCGCCCAGGCCCGCCTCGTGGGCTGCCGCCCGAGCGGTGCTTTCCAGCCGGAAGGGACGGTTGGCCGCCGGGGTGCCGTTCCGCCCCGTCTCCCCGGCCTGGCCCACAGGGAGGTTCATCCGTCTTCACCCGCTTCCATGGCCGCCCGGGCCTCATCCCGCAAGAGTTCCCACAGCTCCTGGCAGAAGGCGGCGAACGCCGGGCTGGCCTGCAACGCTTCCGTTCGCGGCCGAGGGAAGGGGACCTCCACGACCGCCCGCACCCGGCCGGGCCGCCGGGAGAGCAGGAGGATCCGGTCCGCCAGGAAGGCGGCCTCCTGGAGGTTGTGGGTGACGTAGAGGACCGTCTTCTGGCTCTCCTCCCAGAGGCGGAGGAGGTCCAGCTGCATGAGGGAGCGGGTCTGGGCATCCAGCGCCGAGAGGGGCTCATCCATCAGGAGCACCTCAGGGTCGTTGGCCAGCGCCCGGGCGATGCCCACCCGTTGCTTCATGCCGCCGGAAAGCTCCTTCGGGTACTTGTCGGCGAAGGGGGTGAGGCCCACCATCTCCAGGTACCGCTCCACCCGGGCCGCCACCTGATCCCGGGGCAGGCCCCGCACCTCGGGGCCGAAGGCGATGTTCTGCCGGACCGTCCGCCAGGGGAAGAGGGCGAACTCCTGGAAGACCACGGCGGTGAGGGGCCGGCCGTTGGCCGGGGGTGGGCCCCCGGCCGCCTGGAGGAAGCGGACCCGGCCCTCATCAGGTTTGACCAGCCCCGCCACAATGCTGAGCAGGGTAGACTTGCCGCAGCCACTGGGCCCCAGGATGGCCACAAACTCGCCGTCCCGCGTCTCAAAGCTAACGGACCGGAGGGCTTCCACCTCGCCCCGCCGGCCCCGGTACCGCTTGGAGACGCCCTCAATTACCACCCGCATCTCAGAGCCCTGCCACCGCTTCTTGGATGAGGCTCAAATCGACGAACTCCTCCAGCGGCACCACCCGGGTGATCATCCCCTGGGCGTCGTACCACTCTTGCTGGCGGAGGAGATCCTCCACATCGGGGATGCCGTCCCGGTCAATGTAGGAGAGGGACTTGGCGATCACGTCCGGCGTCTGCTCGGTGTACTTGGCCACGATGGCCAGCACCTCGTCGTAGTTGGGCCCGGGCGGGTTGGTCAAGACCGCGTCGTAGTAGTAGCGCACGCCCCGCACGTAGGCCCGCAAGAAACGGACGGCCAGATCCCGGTTCTGCCGGAACCGGTCGGAGACGAAGACGCCCGTCACCTGGTAGGGGATCTCACCGGCCCAGAAGAGCACCCGCCCCCAGCCTTCTTCCTCCGCGTTGGCCCCCCACGGCGGCGAGAGGATGGCCGCATCCACCGTGCCCTCCCGGACCGCGCCGATCATGATGCTCATGTCCCGCAAGGGGATCAGCTGCACGTCGGCCAGGTCCAGCCCCGCGGTGGCCAGGATCTGGGCCGCCTGGTAATGGTAGGTGGAGCCGAGGGTGGTGATGCCGATCCGCTTCCCTTTCAAGTCGGCGACGCTCTGGAGTCCCCTGTCGTAGTTGGCCCGGTTGGTCACCAGGGCGTTCAGCCGGTAGCCCGGATGCTCCGAACCCCGGTCGGCCACCAGCCAGATCCGGCTGCCGCCGGCCACGGAGTTGTACAGGGCCGCCGAAATGCCCGTGGCCCCCACGTCGATGTCACCCGCGGCCACCGCGGTGGCAATGGGCGCCGCGGCGGCGAACCAGCGGACATCGACCTCGATTCCTTCCTCCTCGAAGTAGCCCTTCTCCAGCGCCACGAAGATGGGCGCCCCGCCGATAAGGCGCAAAGTGCCCAAGCGGACCACATCCTGGGCCCCAACGGGCGTGTTCAGAATAAGAACAGCGGCCAGCAGGCTGGCCACCACCATCCAGTGGCTGACTTTCCGCACCGGTATGACCCCCTGTGCGCCGGCTCAAGGCCCTGCGGCGCTCCAAGATGCCCCAGAACTATCTGCAATCTAGCAAACGCTCCCAGAAGCGTCAATGGCGGGGGAGAGGCCTCGGGGAACTGAGCTGGCTTCGAGGCCGAGCGGTGCGTCAGTTTACCGGGGCGGGTGCCTCATACCTCCGGTCGCGTGGATGGTGGAGCAGGGTCTTCCCGCTCCTTCTCGAACGGAAGAACCCAGAGGCGGTCGCGCCGTGTCTTAATGGAACCATGGTGGGATAGAGTCTTAGCTCCCGTTCTACGCTCGGCACGGGCGCGCTGCAACCCGTGCATGGCCACGCGCCAGGGAGGTGGTGGGGTCATCCCACCACCTCCTCTTTCGTGGCAGGCCGTACCGGGCGCGGCTGCGCGCCCTGCTGTGGGGCTTACTTGAGCACCAGTTGGAACCCCTGGCGGAAGTACTTGGAGAAGAGCAGGAAGAGGATGAGGATGGGCAGGGTGAGGATGACGCTGGCCGCGTAGAGCCCGCCGGGGTAGTTGCCGTAGGGCCCGCTCATGGTGGCGATGAGCACGTTCAGGGTCATGAGGCTCTCTTCCTGGATGACGATCAGGTCCCAGAGCAGTTCGCTCCAGCGCTCCATGAAGAGGAACAGGGTGATCACCGCGGTGATGGGCACCGACATGGGCAGGACCACCCGGAAGACGATCCCCAGCTCCGACAGCCCATCGATGCGGGCGGCGTCGATGATCTCCTGCTGGATCGATTTGAAAAACGACGTGTACATGAAAATGGCCCACAGGTTGACCGCTTTGGGCACGATCATCCCCCAGTAGGTGTTGTAGAGCCCCAGTGCCCGCACGATGAGGAAGGTGGGCACCAGAATGATGATGGCCGGATAGAACATCTGGAAGAGGATGACGTTGTAGATGGCCTTCTGCCCCCGAAAGCGGAGCCGGGAAAGGGCGTAGGCCACCACCAGCGCGCTCACCACCATCAGGACGGTGGAGCTGGCGGTCACCAGGGCACTGTTCAAGAGCGCCCGAAACCAGGGCTTGGGCGCCACGGTGCGGGAGCCCTGGAGGAGCCACTCATAGGACCGCAAGGTTAGCTCTGACGGGATCAACCGGCGGTCCACCTCGCTCCACGGCGCGAGGGACTGGACCACCATGTACAGGTAAGGGGTGATGGCGATGAGCACCCCCACCGTGGCCACCACGTACTTGAGCCCTTCTTTGGCGCGACGGCGCCAGACCGCGGGCCGCACCCGGAGAGCGCTGGCAGGCCGCTTGGTGAGTACTGCGGGAGCGTCGTTCATGCGGTCACCTCCTCACTCCACCCAGCCCAGGCTGCGGCCCCACCGCTCCATGCTCCGGCGCACCACCGTCACCATGAGGAAAACGGCCAGCGCGTTCAGGGTGGCGATGGCCGTGGCATAGCCCGAGCGGAGGGCGGAGAAGGCCTGGTAATAGATCTCCAAGTACCAGGTGTGGGTGGCCAGGTCAGGCCCGCCCTTGGTCAGCACATAGGGCTCGGTGAAGATGGTGAACATGAGCCCCACCATCAGGATGAGGACCGAGTACAGGGCGGGGTAGAGCATGGGCAGGGTGATGGACCAGAAGGCGCGCCAGGAGCTGGCCCCGTCGATCTGAGCGGCCTCATACAGCTCCCGGGGGATGGATTGCAGCCCCGCCAGGAAGATGAGCGCGTAGTACCCTGAGAACTTCCAGACGATCATCAGGCTGATCACCAGGATGGCCAGGGTGGGGTGGCCCAGCCAGTCGGGCACGTCGCCGAAGGTGTTCAAGAAGAACCGGCCGACGGGGCTGTTGAAGGCCAACACCCCCCGGACGACGAGCGAGACGGCCACCCCTGAGGCGAGATAGGGCAGGAAGAAGCCCACAGCATAGAGCCCCTGGAAGCGCTTCAGGGAGTTGACCAAGAGGGCGATGGCCAGCGAGATGGTGATCCCCAAGGGCACGATGATCACCATGAAGCGGAAGGGCGACAAGAACGCCTGCTGGACCCGCCGGCTCTGCAGCGCCTCCAGGAAGTTCTGCAGGCCCACCCACCGCCACTCGGGTGAGATCAGGTTCCAGTCGCTCAACATCAAGACGACGCTCCAAAGGAGCGGGATAAAGAAGAAGACGGCAGCAAAGAGGAGGTAAGGGGAGGCCATGAGCCATCCCCTCACCTCCTGAATCCGCTGACTCATGGGCAATCCACCTACCGGTCCAGGATGGCCTGAATGGCTGCCTTCGCGTCCCGCCAGGCCGTTTCAGGGCTCTTCCGCCCGGCAAGGACGGGCAGGAGGCCCTCATCGGACAAGGTCGTCTGGATGTCCGCGAAACGGGAGTTGGTGAAGGGCGGCACCGCGTAGGGCAGTGCCTCGGCGTACGGACGGAGGACCGGGTTCGCCTCGAAGAACTCCTGAAAGACCGGGTTGGCGGCCAGGTCATCCCGCACCGGCGGCAGCCCGGTCACCTCGAGCCACTCCAGGTCGTTGGCCGGGTCGGAGAAGACCCACCGGATGAACTCAAAGAGGGCCTGCTGCTCCTCGGGCGAGCTCTGCGCGTAGATGACCAGCCCCTTGGCGTCCGCGAAGGTCTTCACCGGCTGGTCCGCCGGGACATGGTCGGGAACCGGGGGCGGGGTGAGGGTGAAGTGGACGCCGTACTGGAGCTCGGGGAACCGCTCGGCCCAGTCAGAGAAGGTCCAGGGGCCCAGCTCCTGCCAGATGCTCAACCCGGTGGCAAAGGGGTCGGTGACCGTCCGGGTGAGGAGGAGCTGGTGGTCGTTCAGCTCCTTGTAGAATTGGAGGACACCGATGGCCGCCTCCTCGTCGGCGGTGATGTCCGCGCCGCTGATGAAGGGCTGGCCATCGCTCGCCGCGTTGTAAAGGAGAAGGAAGTCAAACCACCGTTCCCACCAGGTGTTCTGGGCCAGGGCGGGACGGGCCAGAAGGAACATGCTCCGGTCCCGCTCCCGGAGCCGCCGGCCCACCTCGATCACTTCGCTGTAGGTGCGGGGCGGCTCCTGGTACCCCAGCTCCTTGAGGAGATCGATCCGCCAGCCGAAGAGCATGGCGTTGGCATAGATGGGCAGGATGTAGTAGTGCCCGTCGGGGAACTTCCAGGCCTCGATGCTCTGTTCCATGTTCCGGGCCTTGATGAGCTCCTCCCAGCCGGGCAGGGTGTCCAAGGGCACGAGCGCGCCGCTCTCGAAGAGTTGGCTGCCGAAGCCGATGAAGATGTTCTCCGATCCCGTGGGCGCCGTGCCGCCGGCCAGAGCGGTCAGGATGGTCGCCTCTGACGACGGTGATTCGGCCATGGCCCGAACTGTGACCCGGATCTCATCCTGGCTGGCGTTGAACCGCTCCGCCATCTGACGCCAGAAGACTTCCTGGGGCGGGTTGGGAGCGCTCCAGAAGGTCACCTCCGTCGCTGCCAGCGCCGGGCTTGCAAGCACCAGCGCGAGCCCCAGGGCAACAACCGCTGCTCGGATCCGCCTCATCGACCGTACCTCCTCTCACGAATCTGGTGATCCCTCGCGATGGTGGCTGCCCAAGATCCGGTTCCCTTCCGGGCTCGACTTGCCGACAAAGCTGCCTTCGGGCGTGCCAAACCGCTCCGGGTGGGCGCCCGAAGGCAGAAGAAAAGACTCTCGTAGGGCTAAGTTCGCTCTTTTGCAAGATCGTTCCTTCTGAAGTCAGCCCCCTCCGGGCGGGCTTTCGCCTCAGCTTACCGTCGGCTCCAGGCTGGCCAGTACCTCATCCACGGTGGTGACCGCCACCGCGATGGACTCGTCGGCCGCGCCGTAGTAGATCCGCAGGGTGCCGTCCTCTTCAGGCACCGTTCCGCACGTGAAGACGGTGTTGGGGAAGAAGCCCTCGGTTTCGTAGGGAGCTTCGGGCAGGAGGATGGGCTCTTCCGAGCGGCCCCGGACCACGTAGGGTGCCTCCCCATCGAGGAGCAGGCCGCCCAGCCCGTAGCGGGTGCCGTCGCTCCCGTGGTAGATGGAAAGCCACCCGGCCGGGGTACGGAAAGGTACCCCGCTCGCTCCCAACCGCACCCCATCCCAGCGGCCTGGCCGGACGGCCAGCACATGGTGGTGCTCGCCCCAGTGGCGCAGGTCAGGTGAGAAGGCGAGCCACATCTCGGGCTGGCCCAGGGTCAGGTCGCTGGGCCGGTGGAGGGCCACGTAGCGGCCGCCCACCCGCTCGGGGAAGAGGGCCACGTCCTTGTTGGAAGGCGGGAAGATCACCCCCAGGCGCTCAAAGCGGCGGAAGTCTTCGGTCTCCACCAAGGAGACCGTCACGCCCAGGTGGGAGACGGAGGTGTAGGCAATCACATACCGCCCTTCCAGCGGGGTGATGCGCGGGTCCTCCAGGCCGTACCACTCGTAGGGGCCTTCGGGGAGGAGGGTCGGCTCGGGGTCCACCTGGAAGTGGACGCCGTCGGAGCTCCGGGCCACCCGCAGGTGGGAGATGGAGGTGAGGTACATCTGGCCCCGGTAGAAGACGAAACGGGGGTCGGCCAGGTTGAGGTCCGGGTTGTCCCGCCGTACCCGGAGGACCTCCACACCCCGGGCGCCGGGCCGTACCGCCGGGAAGGCGACCCACTCGGGGTCGGGGCAGAGGGGCCGTTCGGCCACCCGGATCAGGAGCACGATCTCCGACCCCACCCGCACCGCGCCCGGGTTGAAGGCGCCGATCACCTCCACGTCGGGCCGGGAGGGCGGGATCTGCTCGGGGGTGATGATGGGCCGGGCCGGGTCGCGTCGTACCATGGAACACCCTCCTCAGCATCTGCCCGCACGCCAGCGGTTCTTTCTTTATTCTCCAGGAGGGGTCGGGGGAGGGCAAGGGGACGGGGCGGGCCCTTGGGGGCGTGGGGGGCCGTTCCGGGCTGGGAGAGGGGTTGGCGGCGGGGAAGAAGCGGGGAAGAGAGCCTGGCTCCTACCCACCCGCCTCTTCCAGGACCCGTTCGATCCGCTGCTCCACCAGGTCCAGCCCCTGGGCCCCCGCCTGGAAGTGGCGGAGCTGGCCTTCCCCGTCAAAGACGTAGTAGGCCGGGGTGAACTGGTTCTGAAAGCGATCGCTGATGCTCAGCCGGGAATCAACGGCCACGGGCTGGGTGAGGCCAAGCTGTTCCACCGCTTCCCGGATCCGGTCCAGATCGGTGTCCGCCTTCTCCAGAGGCATGTGAATGGCCAGCACCTGGAGCCCCCGGGGTCCGTACCGGTCCCGCCACTCGTTCACCCGGGGCATGGCCTCTTTGCAGAGCCCGCAGGAGACGGCCCAGAAGTGGACCAAGAGGGGCCGGCCCGGCTGGATGGGGCCTTCGGTCTCGGTGGGTTCCGGGGTGTTGAGCCAGGCCACCGCCCCTTCCAGGGAGGGCAGGGGGCTTCGCAGCCTTAAAGGCATAGGTTCGCCTCCTTACCGGGCCTTCTCCCTACTGGCCTTCCACATGCTCGTCGCCCGGCCGCCAGCCGGCCCCGCAGAGGCCACCCGACTGAAGGGCCTGGAGCACCCGCAGGGTCTCCTCCACGCTCCGCCCCACCGCGTCCTCGTGGATCACCTCGTAGCGGACGATCCCCTCGGGGTCGATGATGAAGAGTCCCCGCAGGGCTGTCCCCGTTACCTCGTCCAGCACGCCGTAGCTGCGGGCAACTTGGTGGGTGGGGTCGCTGGCCAGGGGGTAGTTGATGGGGCCCAGCCCCTCCAACTCCCCGTCCCGAGGGGTCTTGATCCAGGCCCTGTGGACGTAGACCGAATCGACGCTGCAGCCCAGGACGTCGCAGTTGAGCGCCTGGAACTCTTCGTAGCGCTCGCTGAGAGCCCGGATCTCAGTGGGGCAGACGAAGGTAAAATCGGCTGGGTAAAAGAAGAAGACCAGCCATCGGCCCCGGTAATCTTGGAGGCGAACGGGCTCGTTCAGCTGCTCCAAGTTCTTGGTGCTGGCCATCTCGAAGACAGGCGCGGGCTTCCCTACCAGGGTCATGCTGCGATCCCTCCCAAAGCCTCGTGCCCGGAGGGCCCTCGGGCATGCCCGGAGCGTCCTTCGGGGTCTCCGCCGGGGTCGTCGGGTGCCGGCCGTAATGAAGCATCCCCCACGGCCTGGGCCCTATGAAGGGTTCCAAGGGAGGGGCTGGCAGGTGCTGCCAGCCCCGCGGGGCGGTGGGGGAGGGCTCAGAAGGGAGGCTGACCATGGAACGCATCTTCCGCGACGATGTGGCCCGGGAGATGGCGGGCCACGATTTTCTTACCATCGCCGATCTCTCCAGCGAGCAGTTCCAGCGGCTGATCGACGCGGCCCAGGTTCTGAAGCAGGCCCGGCGGGCCCCTTGGACGCGCCGGCTGCTGGAGGGGCGGACCTTGGCCATGATCTTCGCCAAGCCGTCCACCCGGACCCGGGTCAGCTTTGAGGTGGCCATGTACGAGCTTGGGGGGTACGCCCTCTTCCTCAACCCCCAAGACCTCCAGCTGGGCCGGGGCGAGACGGTGGCCGACACGGCCCGGGTCCTTTCCCGGATGGTGGACGGGATCCTCATCCGGACCTTCGAGCAGGCGGAGGTGGAGGAGCTGGCCCGCCATGCGACGGTGCCGGTCATCAACGGGCTGACCAACACCTTCCACCCCACCCAGGCCGTGGCCGATCTCCTCACCCTCCGGGAGCACAAGGGCGATCTGCACCGGCTGGTGGTTACCTACGTGGGCGACGGGAACAACGTGGCCCACTCCCTCATGCTGGGCGCTGCCCGGGTAGGGATGGAGCTGCGGGTCTGCACGCCGCCCGAGCTGGCGCCCGATCCGGAGGTGGTCCGCATGGCCCAGCAGAAGGCGGAGGAGACGGGGGCCCGCATCCTCCTCTGTCACGACCCCGCCGAGGCGGTGGACGGGGTGGATGCGGTCTACACCGATGTCTGGGCGAGCATGGGCCAGGAAGGCGAGCGGGAGCGCCGGCTGGAACTGCTCCGGCCCTACCAGGTGAACCAGGAGCTCCTGAGCCGGGCCCGGCCGGGCGCGGTGGTCCTCCACTGCCTGCCCGCCCACCGGAACGAGGAGATCACCGATGAGGTGATGGACGGGCCCCAGTCGGTGGTCTTCGACCAGGCGGAGAACCGGCTCCACGCCCAGAAGGCGATTCTCACCCTCTTCCTGGGCACCGAGCCCGTCTAAGGGGTGCCCGGCCCCGAGAGGGCCCCGGTGGGCGGGAAGGGGCGAGCCTTCCCGCCTGCCGGGCCGGAGGCCCTCGAATTTGGGGAAAGCTCCGCGTGGACCGTCACCAATCGGCCTGGAAGTGTGTATCCCCTCGTTAGAAGGGGATGGCACGCACCCCTTTGAGGGGGGAGGGCGGTTGGAGGAGCCGGTCTTTGTGGGGGGGCGATACGGTCGACGGTATCATCGGGCCCGGTGCCCGCTCCTTTCGCGGGCGGAACGCCGGGTGTTGCCCCGGTCCCAGGCGGAGGCCGAGGGCTACGATCCTTGCGGGTACTGCTTCCGTTTCCCCATCTCCTGCCTTGCGCTCCACTGTGAAGAGAACGACGGCAGCGGGCGCTGCCAGCTCCAGACGTCCCCCCGGCCCGGGTTGACGGTCCTCGGCTGCGGCAAGTTCCGCCTCCGCCGGCCCCGGGGCGGGGAGCGCCGCTTCGCGTAGGCCCTGTCCTTGCACGCCGCCGGGGCGGAGGGTATGATGGCCTCCGAGATCGGCGGGTGGAGGGATGTGGGTGGCCCGGCAGGCCTCGGTGGGCACGGCTGGTCCCAGGCCGGCCCCCGGTGACCAGATCGAGCTTGAGGTGGTGGATCTCAACCACTCGGGCGAGGGGGTGGGCCGGCACCAGGGCTTCGTCCTCTTCGTGCCGGGGGCCCTGCCGGGCGAGCGGGTGACCGTGGTGGTGGAGGCGGTCCAGGCCCGGTACGGCCGGGCCCGCCTGCTGGAGGTGCGCGAGCCCTCGCCGGATCGGGTGGCGCCCGCCTGCCCCGTGGCCAGCCTCTGCGGGGGCTGCCAGCTCCAGCACCTGAGCTACCCGGCCGAGCTCGCCTGGAAGCGGCGGCGGGTGGAGGCGGCCCTGGAGCGGGTGGGGCGGCTGGGGGCGGTGTCGGTGGAGCCCGTCTGGGGCATGCCCGCCGACCCCTGGCGGTACCGGAACAAGGCCCAGTTCCCCGTGGGGCGGAGGGGCGGGCAGGTGGTGGTGGGCTTCTTCCGAAGGGGGAGCCACCAGATCGTCCCCGCCGAAGACTGCCTCATCCAAAGCGAGGCGGTGGTCCGGGCGGCCCAGCTGGCCCGCCGTCTGGCCCAGGAGGCGGGCCTCGTCCCCTATGATGCGACGACCCATGAGGGGGACCTGCGGCACCTGGTGGTCCGGGAGGCGGTCGATCCGGCCCAGCTCTTGCTCGCCTTGGTCACCCGGACCCCCGAGCCCGTTCCCGAGGCGGTGATCCAAGGGCTGGTGGAGGGGCTGCCCCAGCTGGTGGGCATCGTTCAGAACGTCCAGCCTGAGCGGACCAACCGGATCCTGGGCCCGGAGGAGCGGCTCCTCTGGGGCCGGCCCTACCTGGAGGAACGCCTCGGGCCCTTCCGTTTCCGCCTGGGTGTCCAGTCCTTCTTCCAGGTGAACCGGGTCCAGGCCGAGCGCCTCTACCGGCTTGCGGTGGAGCTGGCCGATCCCACCCCCGACGACACGGTGCTCGACGGCTACTGCGGTGTGGGCGGCATCACCCTCTTTTTGGCCCAGCGGGCCGGTCTGGTCTGGGGGGTGGAGGAGAACCCCCAGGCGGTGGCCGACGCCCGGGCCAACGCGCAGCGGAACGGCGTCCCCAACGCCCGGTTCGCCGCGGCCCGGCTGGAGGCGTGGCTCCCCCGTCGGGTGGCGGCAGGCTTCCGCCCCCGGGTGGCCGTGGTCGACCCGCCCCGGAGCGGGGTCCGGCCTGAAGCCCTGGAGGCCCTGGCGGCGGCTGAGGTGGAGCGGCTGGTCTACGTCTCCTGCAACCCCGAAACCCTCGCCCGGGACCTGGCCCACCTGGTGACCCGGGGCTACCGGGTGGTCCACGTGCAGCCGGTGGACATGTTCCCCCGGACCGCGCACGTGGAGGTGGTCGCCCTCCTCCAAAGGGCCCCCGCCTAGCCAGGACCTTCTCCCGTCCACGGGGAAAGAAGAACGAGACCCACTCGTCGTTGGGATTGGGCCCCTGGCTGATGGGTGCGAAGCGCGGGACGAGCGGTGCGGCCCGTGGCTGGCGCGCCCGTCAGATCCGCGAGGAGGCGAAGGCTGTGCCGGTGCAGCACGTGGTCTTGGTGGTGGGCGATCTCCTCGCCTTCCTTCTCTTCGGCGCCCTGGGGCGGGCGAGCCACGGGCTGGAGGTGAGCCTGGGGACGGCTGTCGGGGCGGCCTCCCCCTTCGCCCTGGCCTGGCTGGGGATGGGCCTGCTCCTGGGCACCCTCCGGCCGGAGCGGGCTGCCCGGCCCCTGGAGGCCATCAAATGGGCTTGGCTCACCTGGGGGGGTGCCTGGCCTGTGGGCCTCCTGCTCCGGAGCTGGATCCTCCAGCGGCCCATCGTCTGGACCTTCGCGCTGGTGGTCTTGGGCACCAACCTGGTCATCCTGGGCCTGTGGCGGGCGGCGTACGGGTGGCTGGCCGGCCGCCAGGGGTGGGCCCGGGCCGCCACCGCCGGCCGCCCCCGGTAAAGGAGGGGACCTGCCCGGAAGCGAAACCCTGAGCCAAGAACCCTTTGGGACGGGATCAGGGTGCGGGCACGAGACGTCATGCAGTATCCGGCGGTGGTGGTGGAGAGCCGGGCGCCGGTCCTCTACGCCATCGGCCTGCTCGATCAGAGCGGCTACGCGCAGCTCCCCGTGGTCCAAGACGGGGAGCTGGTGGGCACCTTTGTCGCCGCCGATGTCCGCCACCTCTACTGGGAGGTGGCGGAAAAAGAGGGCGAGATCGACCTCCGGGTAGAGCTGGCCCGGCGGAGCGTGGGCCAGGTCTGCAGCCCGCCCCTGCCGGTGGTGGAGCCCGACCGGAGCCTGAGCGGGCTCCTCCGCCTCCTGGATGAGCACCACGCGGTCCTGGTGGCCTGCGACGAGGGGTACGGCATCGTCACCTCCATGGACCTGGTGGTCCAGGTCCGCCCGGCCATCATCCTCGATGAGCTGGAGGATGAGCTGCGGGCCTTCCTTACCCGGGAGCTGGCCCGCACCGGCCCGGACTGGTGGGAGCGGCGGGTGCCCACCCCGGTCCGGAAGCGGTGTGAGTCCCGCCGCCAGGATGAGCTGGCCGGGCTCCCCGCCGCCCTGGCCCAAGTGGAGCAAGAGACCCCTCTTCTGGAGTACGCCAGTTTCGGCGACTACCTGGCCATCATCTTGGAGGACCGGAACTGGCAAGAGCTCTTCCAGCCCATCTTCCGCTCCAAGGAGTGGGTGATGCGCCGCTTCACCGACCTCCGGGAGCTCCGCAACCGGGTGGCCCACAACCGGAAGCTCGATCCGGACCGGTGCGAGCTGCTGGATGTGTACGCCGGCGAGTTTCTCGCTGCCATCCGGGGTGAACCCCTCCGCTAGCCGCCCGGCGGCGCCGATGGGGGCCAACCCGGCTCCGCCAGGGGCCAGAGGTGGTTGGTGGGGCCGTGGCCTTCGCCGATGGCGGGCGCGGTCTCGATGGCCCGGGTGACGAAGGTTTTGGCCAGCTGGATGGCCTCCAGCACCGGCCGGCCCTGGGCGAGGAAGGCGGTGATGGCCGCCGCGAAGGTGCAGCCCGTGCCATGGGTCCGGGTGGTCTCCATCCGGGGCGCCCGCAACTCGTGGAAGCTCTGGCCGTCGTAGACCACATCGACCGCCACCGGCCCCGGCCGGTGGCCGCCTTTCATCACCACCCAGGCGGGCCCCAGGTCGTGGAGCCGCCGGGCCGCCTCCCGCACCGCCTCGGGGGTCTCGAGGCGCAGGCCCGTCAGGGCTTCGGCCTCCGGTAGGTTGGGGGTGATGACCGTGGCCAGAGGCAGGAGCAGGCGGATCACCGCCTCCCGGGCCTCGGGCGCGAGGAGGGGAGCGCCCCCCTTAGCCACCATCACCGGGTCCACCACCAGGGGCGACAGCCCGTGAGCCCGCACCCCGTCCGCCACCGCCTCCACCACCCCGGCGTTGGCCAGCATC
Organism: Limnochorda sp.; assembly: GCF_047459355.1. Lineage (NCBI taxonomy): Bacteria > Bacillati > Bacillota > Limnochordia > Limnochordales > Limnochordaceae > Limnochorda > Limnochorda sp. Next base: position 20,192 of record NZ_VSCV01000011.1, read on the forward strand.
CCGGTCTTGGCCGCGTCGGCCCCGATGTCGCCCAAGACCGAGTCCATCTGCTGCCGGACCAGCTCCGGGTCCAGGGCGGAGGACGCCTGGACGCCCAGGGTGTTCTGCGCGGTGATGGCGGTCACCACCGACATGCCGTAGCACCTCAGCACAGTGAAGGTCTTGAGATCGGCCTGGATCCCAGCCCCGCCGCCCGAGTCGGAGCCGGCGATGGTGAGGGCGATGGGGGGCCGGGCGTCCCCCTCGGTGGGCGGGCCTTCCCGGCCCTTGGGCGGGAGGTGCAGCGTCAGCTCGCCCCCGGGATCCCCCGGGGGAGGCGCGGGAACCATGATCACCCCTCCTTACGTCGGCACGTTGGACGAGGGAACGGCATCGGGCCGGTGGACCCAGCCAGTGGCGGCCAGGGGCTCCTCCCGCCCGTCCCGCACCAGGGTGATGCCTGCCTCAGGCGGGGTCACCTCCCCCAGGGTGTGGAGGGCCAGCCCCGCTTCGGCCAGGGCCTGCTGCACCCGGTCTTCCACCGCCGGATCGTAGGTGAAGAGGAGCTCGTAATCCTCCCCGCCGCCCAGGGCCCAGGCCCAGGGGTCCTGGTCCAGCAGGCGGGCCACCACCTGGGCCTCGGGCGCGATGGGGACCTGGTCGGCCCAGAGGCGGAAGCCCACGCCCGATTCGCGGGCCAGGTGGTGCACCTCCGAGGCCAGCCCGTCGCTCACATCCATCATGGCCCGCACCCCTCGGGAGGCGGCCAGGAGCTGGCCGGCCCGCACCCGGGGCTCGGGCTCCCGGTGGGCCCGGAGGCAGGCCTCCACCGCCCGGGCGTCCGGGGGAGGGAGCGCCCGGAGGGGGCCGGGGTGTGCCAGGAGCCAGGCCAGCCCCGCGGCGGAGGCGCCCAGGGGGGCCGTCACCCCCACCCGATCGCCGGGCTGGGCGCCGCTCCGCAAGAGGGGCTGCCCGGGGCCGGGCACGCCCAGGATGGCCACGTCGATGAAGAGGCGTTCAGGGCTGGTCACCGTGTCGCCACCCACCACCTGGACGCCGTGATCCCGGGCCAGACGAAGGAGGCCGTCGTAGAGTGCTTCCACGAAGGCCTCATCGAGGCCCGGCCGGAGGCCCAGGGTGATGAGGGCGAAGAGGGGCCGGCCCCCCATGCTGCCGATGTCGCTCAAGTTGACCGCCAGCGCCTTCCAGCCCAGCTGGCGGGGGTCCATCAGGTCCAGGCGGAAGTGGATCCCCTCCACCAGGGCGTCGGAGCTGGCCAGCAGGCTGCCCCCCGGCAGGGTGAGGACGGCGGTGTCGTCCCCGATGCCCCGGAGGACGCCAGGACCCGGCGGCCCCACCTGGCGGCGGATGCGGGCGATCAGATCGAACTCAGCGGGCATCAGGCCTCGCCCCTCTCGGCTTGGATGAGCCCGGCCAGCTCCGCGGCCGCGGCCCGGACATCCTCGGCGGCCACCACCGCCGAGACCACCCCCAGCCCGGCCACCCCCGTGGCCAGAACCTGGCGCGCGTTGCCGGCGTGGATCCCGCCGATGGCGACCACGGGGATCTGGACCGCCTGGACCAGCCGGGCCAGCTCGTCCAGACCCATGGGCTCCCGGTACGCTTTGGTGGGGGTGGCGAAGATGGCCCGAGTGCCCAGGTAGTCCGCGCCCTCCTCCTGGGCGGCCACCCCTTGCTCCACCGTCTCGGCGGTGATCCCGATGAGCAGGTGAGGCCCCGCCAGACGCCGGGCTTCCGCCAAAGGCAGGTCCTCCTGGCCCAGGTGCACGCCGTCGGCTTCGACGGCCAGGGCGATGTCCAGGCGGTCATTCACCACGAAGAGGGCGCCCGCTTCCCGGGTCAGCTGGCGGAGCTCCCGGCCCACCCGGTAGAGCTCCCGGCTGCTCCAGTCTTTCCCCCGAAGCTGAATCGCGGTCGCCCCGCCCTCCAGGGCCGCCCGGACCACCTCCACCTCCGAGCGGCCCCGGGCGAGGGCCCGGTCGGTCACCACGTAGAGCCGGAGCCGGTTGGGATCCAGCGGGCGCAAGGAGGAGGCCCGGCCGCTCTCGCCGGCCATCTAAGCCACCCTCCTCAGCCGCGCCCCTTGGGCCAGCTGGGCGGGGGTGAGGCCGTGGAGGCTGTCCAGAAGACGAGCCTGCAGCGTGCCCGGGCCCTGGGCTTCCTGGGCGGCCTGCTCGGCGGCCAGGCCGAAGGCGGCCAGGGCGGCCGCGGTCGCTTCCAAGGGGTTGGGATGGACAGCCACGAAGGCGGCCACCACCGACGTGGCCATGCAGCCCGTGCCCGTCACCAGCTGGAGCCACGGGTGGCCATTCTCCACCGCCAGGACCGCCCGGCCGTCGCTCACCCAGTCGGTGGCGCCGGTGGCCGCCGCCACCAGCTGCCGCTCCTGGGCCAAGGTGCGGACCAGGGTGGCCACGTCCCCCGCCTGGACCCCGTCCACCCCCCTGACCGTCGCCTCGCCGCCGGCCAGGATGGCCACCTCCGCCCCGTTGCCCCGGAGGACGGTGACCGGCAGCCGGTCCAGGAGGCGCTGGACCGTCTCCGTCCGGTAGGCGGTGGCGCCCGCGCCCACCGGGTCGAGGATGATGGGCACCCCCGCCTCCGCCGCCGCCTCGCCGGCCAGGAGCATGGCCTCCACCTGCTCCCGGGAGAGGGTTCCGATGTTCAGGACCAGGGCCCGGGCCGCCCGGGCCATCTCGGCCACCTCTTCAGGCGCGTGGGCCATCACGGGCGAGGCGCCGATGGCCAAGGTGGCGTTGGCGGTGGTGTTGGTGACAACCAGGTTGGTGATGTGGTGGATCAGAGGCCGTTCTTGCCGAAGGCGTTCCAGGATGGCGGCCGCTGTCGCCAGCAGGCCGGTGGGAGAAGAGCTCACTGGGATTCCCTCCTGCAGAGGGGGGCCGTCTGCCACCCAGACGGCGGGGAGGGAAAAACCGATGGAAGCCGTCCCTGCGCTGGCATGACCCAGATCAGGTTCCAAGGGTTGGGTGATTCCCTCTCAGCCCCGAAGGGCACCCCCCGGCTTGGCCGGCCACGGGGCCGGCTTAGGGGTATGGTAGTCCGATCCGGCGGGGGCGTCAACCGGCACCCCCGACCCGGGATCCGTGGCCGGCAGGGCTGACCGGGAGAGGGAGCTGGTCCGGGGGGCTTGGGCGGGCCCGCTCCCAGGCAGGAGGGCTCTTTCGCGAGAAGAACCATTCCCGTGCGGTCCTGGCGAAGGAGGTTCCCTGTGGAAGCAGCCTTTCTCCTGGCATCGGTCAACGCGCTCATCAACGCCGCCAGCGCCGTGGTCATCGTCCGGGCCCGGCGGGCCATCGCCGGCCGGGACACCCCGACGCACCGGCGGCTCATGCTGCTGGCCACCTTCCTGCAGGCGATCTTCCTGGTTCTGTACCTGGCCAAGTCGGCCCTTTTCGGCACTACCCCCTTCGTGGGCGACGGGACCCTGCGGCTGGTCTACCTGGTCATCCTCGGCCTCCACACCCTGGCGGCCACCGTGGGCGCGCCCTTGGTGCTGATCACGCTCATTCTCGGCCTCCGCCACCGCTACCCGAAGCACCGGGCCTTCGGCCGGTGGGCCTACCCCGTCTGGCTCTTCGTCTCGGTGACCGGCCCCCTCACCTACCTGATGCTCTACGGCCTGGGCCGGCCGGGGTACGGGCTCCAGGCCCTGGGGCTCCTCTAGGTCCGGGCCTTCTCGAGACGGGCGCGCGCCGCGTCACCCGAACCGGGAGCCTTGGGCAGGAGGTGGCCTGGCGGCCCTTTTCGGGGGAGGGGAAGGGGCGGCCCGGCGGAGCAGGAAAGGGTGACCAGTGGACCCTTGACACCGGTCCGCGCGGTGTTATACTGGGTCGGGAAGAAAGGCAACTATTTCACTCGGGATTACCCTGCCGCTTCCGGTGGCGGGGAGCGGACGGAAAGGTGGACCGGACTTGGCTGTCACTCTCCAGGTCGAGGATCTACACGTCGCAGTGGAAGGGAACGAGATTCTGAAGGGTGTCTCCCTGGAGGTCCGGGGCGGCGAGCTCCATGCGCTCATGGGCCCCAACGGCTCCGGGAAGACCACCTTGGCCTTTGCCCTGATGGGCCACCCGCACTACGAGATTACCCAGGGCCGCGTCCTCTTCAACGGTGAGGACCTGCTGGAGATGGGTCCCGATGAGCGGGCCCGGGCTGGGCTTTTCCTCTCCTTCCAGTACCCGGCCGAGGTCTCGGGGGTCACCGTGGCCAACTTCATCAAGCAGGCCATGAACGCGGTGCGGGGGCCCGGCAACGAGATTTCTCTCCTCGACTTCCAGAAGAAGATGCTGGAGAAGCTCGAGCTTCTCGAGATGGATGAGAGCTTCGCCGGCCGCTACCTGAACGAGGGCTTCTCGGGCGGCGAGAAGAAGCGCAACGAAATCCTCCAGCTCCTCATGCTCGAGCCCAAGATGGCCATTCTGGACGAGACCGACTCGGGGCTCGACATCGACGCGCTCAAGGTGGTCGCCAGGGGCGTCAACGCGCTCCGGGGGCCCGAGTTCGGCGCTTTGGTGATCACTCACTACCAGCGGATCCTCCACCACCTCAAGCCCGATGTGGTCCACGTCATGATGAACGGCCGCATTGTCCGGTCCGGCGGGCCGGAGCTGGCTGAGGAGCTGGAGGCCAAGGGCTACGAGTGGCTGCGTCAGGAGGTTGGGGCGTAACCATGGCCGATGTCAGCACCCAGGCGGCCATCACCCGCGAGCAGGTGGCCGCCCTGTCGGAGATGCGGCGGGAGCCCGGCTGGCTCCGGGAGCGCCGCCTGCAGGCCTGGGAAGCCTTCGAGCGCCACGAGTGGCCCCGGGGCCGGTGGACCCGTCTGGATGATCTGCCCCTGGCGGGCTATTCGGTCAACAGCAAGGCCCAGGCCAACGGTAACGTGGGCTTGAGCCCCGCCACCCGGGAGGCGGCCTTGGAGGCGGTCAACCCCTTCCTGGGCGGAGAGCAGGAGCTGGCGGGCGTGCTGGTCCACGTGGGGAGCGAAGTGGCCCGCCACACGCTGGATGAGGCCCTGGCCCGGCAAGGGGTGCTCCTCCTGGAGATGGACCAGGCGGTCCACGAGGCCGAGGCGATCCTGAAGGAGTATTTCATGACCCGGGCCGTGACGCCGGACCAGGGCAAGCTGGAGGCCCTCCACGGGGCCCTCTGGGCGGGCGGGCGGCTCATCTACGTCCCCCAAGGGGTTGAGGTGCAGCTTCCCATCCAGCTCTTCCAGCACGCCCTCGACGGTGACGCCTACCTCTTCCCCCACACCCTGGTGGTCGCGGAGCCCAACAGCCGGGTGACGGTGGTGGAGGGGGCCACCTCTCAGGACAGCCAGGAGCGGCTCCACCTGGGGGTCGTGGAGGTGATCGTCCGCCAGGGGGCGAGCGTCACCTTCGCCACCTTCCAGGATTGGGGCCGGCAAACCACGAACATCACCCTGAGGCGCGCCTGGCTCGAGCAGGATGCCCAGGTCCACTGGAGCGTGGGTGAGTTTGGCGGCCAGCGGACCATCTCCCGCTTCGAGACCCGCCTCGACGGCCAGGGGAGCCAGGCCCGGCACCTGCTGGTCTTCTTCGGCAACGGCGACCAGTACATGGACCTGTTTACCTTTGTGGACCACTGGGGCCGCATGTCGCAGGCGGAGATGCTGGGCCGGGGCGTGTTGACCGACCGGGCGCGCAGCATCTACCAGGGGAAGAGCTACATCCGGCGAGGGGCCAAGGGGGCCGACTCCCAGCAGCACGAGGACAACCTGCTTCTGAGCGCCGAGGCCCGGGCCGACGCGGAGCCCAGTGTCTACGTGGACGAGGACGACGTGAAGGCAGGGCACGGGGCCACCTCCGGCCAAGTGGATGAGGAGCAGGTCTTCTACCTGCGGAGCCGGGGGCTGACGGAGAAGCAGGCGATCGGGATGATCGTGCAAGGCTTCTTCGACCCCTTGCTCCAGGAGATCCCGGTGGAGGCAGCCCGCGAGAGCGTGGCCCGGCTCATCGCCAAGCGGCTTGAGTAGTCCAGGCGAGATGGCCGCGCGCAGGGCGTGCCCGACGGGTGCGCCCTGCGCGGCGCGTTTGGGGCCAAGTTCGGATACCCTGAGACCGTGGGGAGGCTGGTGGGTATGGACGCCAGAGCGGTGAGGCGGCACTTTCCCATCCTCAACCAGGAGGTGAACGGGCGTCCCCTGGTCTACCTGGACTCGGCGGCCACCTCCCAGAAGCCTCTGGCCGTCATCGAGGCGGTGGACCGCTACTACCGGGAACAGAACGCCAACGTGCACCGGGGGCTCCACACCCTCTCGGAACGGGCGACCCAGGCCCTCGAGGAGGCCCGGGCCAAAGTGGCCCGCTTCATCAACGCGCGGGAGCCGGCGGAGATCATCTTCGTCCGGAACGCCACCGAGGCCATCAACCTGGTGGCCTACAGTTACGGGGCCCGCCTCCGGGAGGGGGACGAGATCCTCCTCACCCCCATGGAGCACCACAGCAACCTCATCCCCTGGCAGCTGGCCGCCCGCCGGAGCGGCGCCCGCCTCCGCTACATCCCCATGAACCCCGACGGGACCCTGGATGTGACCGACCTGGACCGCCTCATCACCCCCAAGACCCGGCTGGTCGCCCTGACCCACGTCTCCAACGTGCTGGGCACCATCAACCCCGTGGCCGAGATCGTCCAGGCTGCCCACCGGGAGGGGGTGCCCGTCCTGGTGGACGGGGCCCAAAGCGTCCCCCACATGCCCGTGGACGTGCAGGCCCTGGACTGCGACTTCCTAGCTGTCTCGGGCCACAAGATGCTGGCCCCCATGGGGATCGGGTTCCTCTACGGGAAGCGGGAGCTCCTGGAGGGCATGGAGCCCTTCCTGGCCGGGGGTGAGATGATCGCCGAGGTGGATCTGGAGCGGGCCACCTGGGCCGAGCTCCCCCACAAGTTTGAGGCGGGCACCCCTGATGTGGCCGGCGCGGTGGGTCTGGCGGCGGCCATCGACTTCCTGAATGATCTGGGTATGGAGGCGGTCTTTCAGCACGAGCAGGAGCTGGTCCGCTACGCCCTGAACGTTCTCCGGGAGGTGGACGGGGTGACCATCTACGGTCCCGAGCCCCCCCGGGGCGGGGTGATCGCCTTCAACGTGGAGGGGATCCACCCCCACGATCTCTCCACGGTGCTGGATCAGGAAGGGATCGCCATCCGGGTGGGCCACCACTGCGCCCAGCCCCTCACGGAGGCGCTGGGCGTGCCCGCCACCGCCCGGGCCAGCTTCTACGTCTACACGCTGCCCGAGGAGATTGATGCGCTCGCGCGGGGAATCGAGCGAGCAAAGGAGTTTTTCGCCCATGGGATCAGACGCTAACCCCTTGGAAGCCCTCTACCGGGAGGTCATCCTCCAGCACTACCAGCACCCCCGGAACAAGGGGCGCATGGAGGATGCCGCGGCCACCATCCGCCTGACCAACCCCTCCTGCGGTGACCGGATCGAGCTCTTTCTCAAGACCAGCCCCGACGGCCGGGTGGAGGGGATCACCTACGAGGGGCAGGGCTGTTCCATCAGCCAGGCGTCCGCGTCCATGATGACCGAGCGGATCCGGGGGCTCTCCCTGGATGAGGCCCTGGAGCTGGCCGAGCGCTTCCACCAAATGCTCCGGGGGGATGCGGAGGCGGCCAAGGACGAGCGGCTGGGTGATCTGGTCGCCCTGCAGGGGGTGAGCAAGTTCCCCGTCCGGGTGAAGTGCGCCGCGCTCGCCTGGGAGGCGTTGGAGCGGAGCATCGAGCAGGTCCGGTCGCCCCAGAGCTGAGCCGCCCGCGCCTGGGGGCAGGGCCGGCCGCGCGCTGGGGCGCCGCGGTTGCCAGTTCGTGCCAGGGAAGGGCCGTCCCGGGCCCGGCTCCGGGACGTTTGTCCTTGCCCTGGGGGAAGATCCTCCCTCGAACCTCGCCATTTGGGTCTGAGATAATGGGGTTGCTAGGGTGAGGGGGAGGCTTCCATGGACCAAAAGATCCGGCTCTGTCTCGTGGACGACCACGAACTGGTGCGTCGCGGCATCGCCAGCCTGGTCTCCACCCAAGAGGACATGGAGGTGGTGGGGGAGGCGGCCTCCGGTGAGGAGGCCCTTCAGGTTTGTGCGGCCTGTGAGCCCGACGTGGTCCTCATGGACCTGCAGCTCCCGGGCATGGACGGGGTGGAAGCGACCCGCCGGCTGAGGAGCCGGCAGCCTGACGTGCGGGTCTTGATCTTGACCTCCTCAGAGCGGGAGGCGGACCTGATCGCCGCCCTGGAGGCGGGCGCCCAGGGGTACTTGGTGAAGGATCTGGCGCCCGAGCTCTTTTTCAGTTACATCCGAAGGGCGTGCCGGGGTGAGATCCCCATCTCCGGAAGCCTCACCACCCAGCTGATGCGCGGCTTCCGGGACCGCTCGGCGGCCTCCCGGTCCCGGCTGCCCCCGACGCCCAAGCCGGGAAGCCACCGGAGCCTCACCGAGCGGGAGCTCCAGGTGATCCGCCTTGTGAGCAAAGGGGCCACCAACGAGGAGATCGGCCAGGAGTTGAACATCTCGGCCAACACGGTGAAAAACCACCTGAGGAACATCCTGGCCAAGCTGGGCTTGCGCAACCGGGCCCAAGCGGTGACCTACGCCCTTCAGCACGGGCTGATCCCCGAGGAGGAAGATGCCGAAGCCCACCGGTAAGAGCCGGCGCCTGACGGTCGCTGCGGCCATCGGCGGAGGCTCGCCCCTCCGCCGGGCGGCCGGCTGGCCAGCGGAGCGGCCGAGGGCTGGCGGGTGATGAGGACGGGGGACCACGAGCTGTGAGCCAACCCATGCTCCGCCTGGAGCACATCTCCAAGCAGATCGGCCACCGCCCCATCCTCCACCAGGTGGATCTGGAGGTGGAACGAGGCCAGCGGGTGGCCCTCTTGGGGCCCAACGGGGCGGGAAAATCCACCCTGCTCCGGATTGCGGCCACCCTTCTCAAACCTTCCTCCGGCCGCGTCTGGATCGGGGGCCGGCCCGCGGGCGACGACCCGTCGGTCCGGGCCCAGGTGGGGGTGGTGTTGGAGCCGACCCTTTTTTATTTGAGCCTGACCGCCCGGGAGAACCTGACCCTCTACGCCCGCCTCTACGGGGTGCCCCAGGCGGGGAAGCGGGCGGCGGAGCTGCTGGAGCTGGTGGGGCTCGCCCTCTTCGGGGACGAGCCGGTCCGGACCTACTCCCGGGGGATGCGCCAGCGCCTGGCCCTGGCCCGGGCTCTGGTCCACAGCCCCCAGCTGCTCTTGCTGGACGAGCCCTACACGGCCCTGGACCAGGAGGGGTGCGCCCTCCTGAACGGGCTCTTGGAGCGCCTGGCCGCCCAGGGGACGGCGGTGGTGGTGGTCACCCACGAGCTGGAGCCAGGGGGAAGCCCCCTTCCCGTGGACCGGGCCGTCCTCTTGGACCGGGGCCGGCTGGTGGACGGAGTGGCGGTGCCGCCAGGCCGGGAGGCTGGGTGGCTCCGCCGCTGGTACCGGGAGCGGGTGGGCTCCGGGTTGGGACGGGGCTAGGAGGTGGGGCGGGCGGTGGCGGCCTTGCGGCGAGTGGTGCTCCTCGCCTGGAAAGACCTGGTGGTGGAGGCCCGGAGCAAGGAGCTCCTGGGCGCCATGTTTGTCTTCGCCCTGTTGGTGGTGGTGATCTTCAGCTTCGGCCTCGATCCGGCCCGGAGTGAGGTGCGGCCCCTCTTTCCCGGGATCCTCTGGGTGGCCGTCTTCTTCGCCGGGGTCTTGGGGCTCAACCGGAGCTTCACCAAAGAGTTGGAAGATCACGCCCTCTGGGGGATGATGCTGGTCCCCATGGACCGGAGCACCGTCTTCTACGCCAAGGCCCTCTCGAACCTGCTCCTTTTGCTCTTCACCGAGGCCATCGTCCTGCCGCTTTTCTTCGTCCTTCTGGGCCAGACCTTGCCTGGCGGCCTCCATCTCTTTCTGGCCGCCATCCTCTTGGGGAGTGTCGGCTTCACCTTGGCGGGCACCCTCCTTGGGGCCCTGGCGGCCGGCACCCGGTCCGGCGAGATGCTGCTCCCCGTCCTGCTCTTTCCCATCCTGGTGCCGGTGGTCTTGGGGGTGGTGCAGATCACCCAGGGCCTCCTCCTGAACCTGGACCCCGCCGGCTGGCGCCACTGGTTCCAGCTCCTGGCCGCCTATGACCTGATCTTTCTGGTCCTTCCCTTGCTCCTCTTTGAACAGGTGATCGAACTCTAGGGCCGGGGTTTGAGCCTGGATCCCCTGGGAGCCGGACGGGCCCACCCGAGGAGGGCCCCGCCGCCGGCCACCATGACCAGGCTGACCCACTGGGCCAGGGTGAGCCCCCAGGCCACAGGCTCGCCGATCCGGAGGAACTCCACCACGAACCGGATCGCCCCGTAGCCCAGCAGGTACCAGGCCACCTGCAGGCCCGGCCGGCTCTTGGGCCCTTCTGCCCCGGCGGCCACGGCCCGCCGCCAGAGGAGGGCGAAGAGGGCCAGGCAGGCGAGGGACTCGTACAGGAAGACGGGATGGAAGGCGGCGCTGGCGGCGAAGGGGGCGGGCCGGTAGGCCGGTTCGACGAGGACCCCCCAGGGGAGCTGGGTGGGACGGCCCAGGAGCTCCCGGTTGAAGAGGTTGCCCCACCGGCCCACCGCCTGGGCCAGGGGGAGGACGGTGAGGAGCTCGTCGGCCCGGCGCAGAAAGCGCCCGCTGCGCCGCTCCCGCCAGGCGAGGGCCAGGAGCCCCCCAACCAGGGCCCCGTGGAGGGCCAGGCCCCCCTCCCAGATGGCGACCATCCGGCCGGGGTCACCAAGAAAGAGAGGAAAATTCTGAAGAATAAAGGCCAAACGAGCCCCCACCAGGCCCAGGGGACCCACGGCCAGGGCCAGGGAGACGGCCTCATCCCAGGCCCGGGGGTGGCCCTGCCGGCGGAGGAGGGCGGCCAGAGCCCCGGTGGCCAGGAGGATGGCCAGCGCCAAGAGGAGGCCGTACCAGCGAATCGCCACGGGCCCGATCCGGAGCAGGACGGGCTCAGCCCATGGACTCACAGGAAGGGATCCGGCTCGTCCAAGAGGTGGCGCCGGACGGCGTAGGCGGCCGCTTCCGCCCGGTTCGAAAGGTTCAGCTTGGAGAGGATGCTGGAGACGTAGTTCCGCACCGTCTTCTCGCTCAAGTAGAGCGCTTCGGCGATCTCCTTGTTGGTCCGCCCATCGGCGATGAGGCGCAGGATCCGGAGCTCCTGGTCGGTCAGCTTCTCATGCTGCTGCTCCCGGGTCATGCCCCGCATGCGCTCCAGCACCTTCCCCGTGATGGACGGGTCCAGGAGGGAGCCCCCGGCGGCCACGGTCCGGATCGCCTCCACCAGCTCGTGGCTGCCGATCTGCTTGAGGACGTAGCCGGAAGCGCCGGCCATGACCGAGGCGAAGATGGCCTCGTCGTCGGTGTAGGAGGTGAGCATGATCACCTTGATCGCTTCGTTCTCCGAGCGGATGGCGCGGCATGCCTCGATCCCCGAACCGTCGGGCATCCGGATGTCCATCACCACCACGTCGGGCTTCCGGGACCGGGCCAGCTCGATGGCCTCCTGGGCGGACGCTGCCTCGCCCACCACCTCGAACTGGCCGATCCGTTCCAAGAGAGACCTGAGGCCGATCCGGACCACCTCGTGGTCGTCAACGATCAGGATACGAATGGTTTCCACGGGCCTCATCACCACCTGATAGGATGAGCGTCACCCGGGTCCCCTCACCCGGACGGCTCCAGATTTCGAGGCGCCCCCCGATGAGGGCGGCCCGCTCGTGCATGTTGGGCAGGCCATGGCCCCGGCCGTCCTCCCGCTGAACGACCCCGTTGGGATCGAAGCCGCGGCCGTCGTCCTCGATGGAGACCACCAGCCCCTGGCCCGTCCCCTCCAGGCGGACGGTGATCACCCGGGGCTGGCCGTGCCGCACGGCGTTGGTCATGCTCTCCCGGGCGATCTGGACCACGTGCTCCACCGCCTCGGGGGAGAGGTTGGTCCGGCCGACCCGCCGCACCTGGACCCGCACCTCGACGGGGTAGGTGCGGCGGAACTCGTCGGCCAGTCGCCGCAGGCGGGCCGGCAGGGGGGCCGCCTCTTCTCCCGAACTCCGCAGGCCGGTGATGTACCGGCGGATGTCCTTGACGGCCTGGTCCAGCCGGTCCATGTTCTCCCGGATCTGGCGGCGGGCCTCGTCGGGGGCCTTCTCCAGCAGGTAGAGGGAGCTCTCCAGGTGGAGGCCCACCCCGTACAGCTGCTGGATGACGCCGTCGTGCAGCTCCCGTGCGATCCGGTCCCGCTCGTTGAGAACGGCCACCATCCGCTGGTGGGTCTCGTGCTGGAGGGCGGCCTCCACGTCGTACAGCTCCAAGAGGCGGATGGTCACGTAGGCGATGGCCAGGCCCGCCAGGGCCCGGAGCGCGTGGACCGGGATGCCGAACCACGCGAAAAAGGCGGCGTCGTTCAGCCGGTTGGCCGGGAAGAAGGTGGCCGCCGGCACCACCAGGCCGCCGCTCAAGGCAAAGATCAAGAAGGCGACCACACCCAACCCCAGGTGGAGCTCCAGGTGGCCCAAGCCCATCTCATCGAACTGGGCCCGCTGCTCCGCAAGCCCCCAGGCGGCCAGGATGGAGCCGGTAAAGCCCAAGAGGTACCGAGACCAGACGTCGCTCAGGAGGAGCCAGCCCCGGATCCCCGTCGCGCCTTCCCGCAGGCCGGACCAGACGAAGGCGACGAACCAGGCGGCGAAAGCCACCCAGCCCAGCCAGGGCAAGAACCCCAGGCGGGGGCGGGTCTCGGCCAGGAGCCGCGCGCCGAAGCTAAAGAGGAAGGCGAAGGAGAGGGCCAGAAGAATGGCCATCAGGCCTTCCAGGCCGGCGACGATAGCCTCCGGCAGGTAGGTCCGCTGGATGGGGATGAAGACTTGGCCCCAGGCGGCGACGCCGTTGATCATGCCGAAGAGTCCCAGCAAGGGGAGATGGCGGGCGAGGCGGAGTTGGCTCGGGCGGCGGGCTTCCAGGTAGATGGAAAAGCCCATGACAAAGAAGACCAGGCCGTAACCGAAGAGAATGACGATTTCATTGGTCCGAAAGAACTGCTGAAGCAGTTCCATGACAGAAAAAAGCCCCCATCCCTACTAGCCCTTCTCCCCTGATACCGGCTATACTACGATTGTACCATAGTCGGCCGGCCTGGACCATGGCACCCCTCCCTTCCTCCTGAGGGCTGGCAGACAAAAGGAGCGGGTCCCATGGGTGGATACCTCCTCCCCCTCATCGCCTGGTTGGCCGTTTCGGCCTACGGGACGAGCCTGATCTTCCGGGAGCTGCAGCCGAGCCTCCGGCGCCTGCGCGGCTTCCGGGCGGTGGGTGCGCCCGTGCCAGCGCTGGAGGCCCTGGGCGTGTGGGGCGTGGGCGTGGGCGGGAGCTTGGCCTGGACCACGCTTCTTGGGATGACAGCGCTCCGGATCTTTTCGTGAGCCAGCCCGATCCTCCCTTCCGTCCCGCCGGGCGGGGCAGGCGCTGTCCCGGGGCAGGAACCACTCCCAGGAGGAAGAAACGATAACTGTTGGTGCGTCAATCGAGGCCTTTTTCGCGCACATCGGACTCGGCAGGAGGAGATCTGGATGGCTCATCGTGTGACCCTGATCCCGGGGGACGGGACGGGCCCCGAGCTGGTGGAGGCGGCTCGCCGGGTGATCGACGCCTCGGGGGCTTCCATTGAGTGGGAGGTCCAGGAGGCGGGGGCCGACGTCATGGAGAAGTACGGCACCCCCCTGCCCGACAGCGTCCTCGACTCCATCCGGCGCAACCGGGTCGCGCTCAAGGGTCCCATCACCACACCCATCGGCACCGGCTTCCGCAGTGTCAACGTGGCGCTCCGGCATGAGCTGAACCTCTACGCGTGCGTCCGGCCCTGCAAGCTTTATCCCGGTGTCCGGTCCCGCTACGACCAGGTGGATCTGGTCATTGTGCGGGAGAACACCGAGGATCTGTACGCGGGCGTCGAGTTCGAGGCTGGCAGCCCTGAGGCCCAAACCATCCGCTCTTGGGCCCCTGCCAAGATCCAGGAGGATGCGGCCATCTCCATCAAGCCCATCTCCCGGACGGGGAGCGAGCGGATCATCCGGTACGCCTTCGAGTACGCGCTGGCCAACAACCGGCGGAAAGTGACCGCGGTGGCCAAGGCCAACATCATGAAGTACACCGACGGGCTCTTCTTCCACGTGGGCCGGGAGGTGGCCAAGGAGTACGAGGGCCGGGTGGAGTACGAGGAACGCCTGGTCGACAACATGTGCATGCAGCTCGTCCTGAAGCCCGAGGCCTACGACGTGCTGGTCATGCCCAACCTGTACGGGGACATCCTGTCCGATGTGGCGGCCGGCCTCGTGGGCGGCCTGGGGATGGCCCCGGGGGCCAACATCGGCGACGGGGTGGCCCTCTTCGAACCCACCCACGGTTCCGCCCCCAAGTACGCCGGCCTGAACAAGGTGAACCCGACGGCCATCATCCTCTCCGGGGTCATGATGCTCCGGCACCTGGGCGAGCGGGAGGCGGCGGACCGGATCGAGCAGGCGGTGGCCCGGGTGATCGCCGAGGGCAGGTCGGTCACCTATGACCTCAAGGCGGATCCCAACGATCCCACCGCCGTCGGCACCTCCGAGATGGCCGACGCCATTATTGCTGCCATGGCTTGAGTCACCCCAAGCGCAGAGAGAGCCCCGGCTCCGGCCGGGGCTCTCTCTTTCAGGCGGTCGAAACCTTCCGGGGCCGCCGCCCTCATCCGCTGGGGGCGTTGCCGCCCGGCCCGGGGGCCGCCAGGGGCACGGCCGCGCCCCCCCGGGGTTACCGCAGGGCCTCGCGAAGCTCCCGGATCCGGCGTTCCAGCCGGAGCTGGCGGCTGCGGAAGAGGGTCAGGAAGACGTAGAGGGCGGTGTAGGCCAGGACGTTGATCACCAGGGCGTGGACCATGGGCGAGGCGAAGCTGGTCTCCGTCGGCGAGGGGTGGATGGTCCGCCACCAGACAGCCGACAGGTAGACGATGGGCACATCGATGAAGCCGATGATCCCAAAGATGGCCGCGTACCGGGCTTGCCGCTCGGCGCCCTCGGTGAGGGAACGGAGGAGTAGGTAGCCCACATAGATGAACCAGAGGATCAGGGTGGTGGTGAGGCGGGGATCCCACGTCCACCACGTGTTCCAGATGGGGCGCATCCAGAGGGTGCCGCCCATGAGGGTCAAGGTGGTGAAGAGCACCCCCACCTCCGCGGAGGCGTGGGCGATGTGGTCCCAGCGGGGGGTGCGGGTGATCAGGTAGCCGATGCTGCTGGCGGCCACCACGAAGAAGGCGAAAAAGGCATTCCAGGCCGAGGCCACGTGGAAGTAGAAGATCCGCTGGACATCGCCCATGGTCCGCTCCGGCGGGGCGTAGACCAGGGCAAAGTACAGGCCCAAAAGGATCAAGAGCGCGGTGATCAGGCCCAGCCAGCGGGGCGGTGACCAGGAGCCGGGGGCTGAAGGGGATTGGACCGTCACGTGGAACGCCTCCTGCAAAGGCCGGCGAAGCCGGGACCATGGCATGTACGGGACCAGTATAGCACACGCCCGGTGGGGGAGCACCCGCGCGCCGCCGGCGCTGGTCGGAGGAGTGAGGCCGTGGTAAGATGAACGGTGCAAGGGGAGGGAGTGCCGTGGCGCTCAGCCGCTCCGTGGAGGACTATCTCGCCGCCATTTACCGGGCCACGCTCAAGAACGGCACGGCGACCACCAGCGAGATCGCCCGCCGGCTCAACGTCTCGGCTGCTTCCACGACCCACATGTTCCAGCGGTTGGCCCAGGAGGGTTTGGTCCGGTACAAGGAGTACTCGGGGGTGTCCCTTACCAAGGCCGGTGAGGCCGCCGCTTTGGACATCATCCGACGTCATCGGCTGGCCGAACGGTTCCTGACCGACGTGTTGGAGATCCCTTGGGACCGGGTCGACGCGTTGGCCCATCGGATGGAGCACGCCCTCCCTGCCGAAGTGATTCAAGGGTTTGCCCGGATCCTGGACAATCCGACCACCTGCCCGCATGGCTACCCCATTCCCGATGCCGAGGGGAATGTGGCGCCCCTCCATGACTTCCTGCTGCAGGAGGCGGAAGAGGGGCAGGAGTTCGTCATCACGCGGGTGGACGAGGAGGATCCGGAGCTCCTGCGCTATCTGGCGGAGGTGGGCATGACGCCCGGCCAGCAGATCCGGGTGATCCGCAAGCCTCCCTTCGACGAGCCCATGGTGCTCCAGGTGGGGAGTGAAGAGCGGACGGTCGGTTCCCGGATCGCCCAGGCCGTCTACGTGCGCGAGCCGGAGACGGCCCCGGCCTAGCCCATCCCGGGGCCTCCGATTGACCAGGCGGGGTCAGGTTCTTATAATACGAGCGAATCTCGTTAAGAACACGCGTCGCCGCTAGGGCTGCGCTTTTGGGGAGGCGCTCGGGTGAACCGGAAGATCCGCTTGGCCATCGTCGGCGCACTCTTTGTGGCAGCGCTCGGGTACCTCATCTCCACGGCCATCGCCAACACGGGGATGTACTACTACACCGTGGCCGAGGCCGTCGCCCTGAGGCCCGAGCTGGAAGGCCGGTTTCTGCGCATCAACGGCGAGGTGGCGCCGGACACCATCCAGTGGGACCCCGTGGGCATGGTGCTCACCTTCGAGGTGCAGGAAGGGGGCCACCGGATTCCGGCCGTCTACCACGGCGCGCGGCCGGACACCTTCGCCGCCGGGGCGCCCATTATCGTCGAGGGCCGTTGGGAGGCGAGCGGCACCTTGGTGGCCGAGCAGCTCTTGATGCAGTGCCCGGCCCACTACGAGCCGGCCCTGCCCAACGCCTGAGCAGGAGCGTGCCAGACCCGCGGAGGAGGAAGGCCGCTTGTCCTTCTTAGTCGCTGCGTACCTGTTGCTCTGGGTGATTCTCTTCGGCTACCTCATCCGGTTGGGTCAGCGCCAGCGGGAGCTGGGCCGCCAGTTGGAAGCTTTGGAGCGGGCCCTCCAGGCGGAGCAGGCCCACCAGCGGGAGGCCTGAGCTGGAGGCGCCCTCGAGCTGAACCGTCCTCGACCAGCGCTCGGAGCCGGGCGCTGGTCTTCGCCGCGCCCATGGATGCGCCCTTCTCGGCCCTGGGATCGGTCCCAGGGCCTTTCCGTGTGGCTGGCCGGGCCGTCGCACGGGACCCCGCCACCCTCCGCGGAGCCAGGTTCGAGGCACGCTTGGCGCCGGGGGTATCACCTTGACAATCGCCTTTTAGACTCATACCATGGATATGACCATATACCGGTAGATGGTATCTTCGAGGAGGTTGGAGCCATGGCGGGCCAGGCCGGCCAGCGGCCTCACGGCGGCCACGGGGAGTACCGGGAGCGGGACAAGAAGGCTCTGACCCAGCGCCTCCGGCGGATCGAAGGGCAGATCCGGGGGATTCAACGGATGATCGAGGAAGACGCGTCCTGCGTCGACATCCTGATCCAGGTGTCGGCGGCCCGGGCGGCCCTGGAGAAAGTAGGGCTCCTGCTCCTGGAAGACCACACCCGCGGCTGCGTGGCCCGGGCCGTCCACGAAGATGGCAGCCAGGAGGCCATCGACGAGCTGATGGATGCCATCGCCCAGTTCATCCGCTGACCTTGCCTCAGGAGCGCCTTGATCCTGCCTGAGGGCCTCTTTCCCGGGGAAGGGTATGGGGGGAGGGAGGCCTGTGGAGCGAGGCACCCTGGGCCCGGCCGTCGGTCTGCTGGTGGGCCTGCTGAACGGCTTGCTGGCCGCGGGGTCCACCCTTCTGGTCCCAGCCTTGGTGGACGTCCTGCACCTGGAGCAGCGGGTGGCCCACGGCACCTCATTGGTGGTCATCCTCATCACGTCCACCATCAGCCTCTTCTTCTACCAGCTGGGCGCTTCCGTTCCGCTGGCGGAGGCCTGGCCCCTGGCCGCTGGCAGTGCGGCCGGGGGGCTTCTGGGCGCATGGCTCACGCCCCGCCTGCCCAACCGGCTCCTCCGCCGGCTCTTCGCGGCGGTGGTGGTGGTGGCCGGTTTCCGGATGGTGACGGGCTGATGGGGCCGCTAGTGGGGGCCGCCCTGGGGGTGGCCATGGGTGTGTTGAGCGGCCTGGGGGTGGGTGGGGGCAAGCTGGTCGTTCCTGTCCTGGTCCTCTTCTTGGGCTTCACCCAGCAGACAGCCCAGGGCGCGGTCCTCCTGGCCTTCCTGCCCCTGGCGGCGCTGGCCGCTTTCCAGCACTGGCGGCAGGGCACCTTCGACGGGGCCGTCGCCCGGCGGGTCTTCCCAACGGCTGTCGTGGGCGCGGCCCTTGGCGCGCTCCTGGCCCAGCGGGTGGACCCCAGTGGCCTCCGCACGGCCTACGGGCTCTTCCTTATAGCCATGGGCCTCTACCAGTGGGTCGTCCCGGGAGGGGAGGCCAGGGCCGAGGCGAAGCCCTAAAGGGGGCCGCCGGCGAGGCGGCCGGAGGAGGGGGCGAGGGCATGCGCCAGGTGGGCCTGGTGGCCATCCAGCAGCGGCTGGAGCCAGAGGAGTACGCGGACCTCTCTCGGTTGGAGCGGCGGCTGGCGGCGCTGGTGGAGGAGGGCTTGGGCCAGCTCCCCGGGGATCTGCCCACCCTGGTGGCCTTCCCGGAAGACACGGGCACCCTCCTGGCCTTTGCGGAGGACGGCGACCTGCTCACCGCCCACGGGGAGCTCGCGGCGGCGGTGCGGGCCCTGGCCCTGCGGCACCTGTGGGGGGCCCTCCGGCTCCGCCTCACCCGACGGGTGAGCACCATCCGGGCCCTCTTTCTGGAGCGGGCGGCCCGGGCCCATCAGGCGTACGTGGAGCTCTTCGGGGGCCTCGCCCGGCGGTACGGCTGTTACCTGGTGGCCGGGAGCGGCGTCTTCCCCGACCATCGCCTGGAAGACGGCCAAGCTCGCCTGCTCCCGGGCCCTCACGTCTACAACACCAGCTACCTCTTCGACCCCGACGGCCGGGTGGTGGCCAGCCAGAAGAAAGTCCATCTGGTGGAGCTGGAAGGGGAGGGCTACCTGGACCTCACCCCCGCGCCCCTTGAGGCGCTCACGGTGGTGCCCACGCCCGTGGGCCGGGTAGGGGTCGCCATCTGCTTCGATGCCTTCCACGAGGATGTGCTCCAGCGCCTGCAGGCGCAGGGCGTCCAGATCCTGGTCCAGCCTTCGGCCAACCCCCGGGTCTGGGACGAGTGGCAGCGGGACGACTGGGTTCGGGGCGCCTGGGCGGCGGTGCTGGCCCACCCGGGATGCCCCCTCTACGCGGTCAACCCCATGCTGGTTGGTTCCCTCTTCGACTTGGGCTTCGAGGGTCAATCGGGAATCTTCACAGGGCATCCCGCCCTCGGGCGGGAGGCGGGCTACGCCGGCCGGCCCGCCCGGCCGGGGGTGCTCGCCCTGGCCCGGAGCTGGCAAGAGGGCGAGGTGCTGGCCGTCGCCGTGCCCCACCCCGACGAGGTGCCCCTTTGAGCCACAGGACGCCCTTTCTGAGCCGATTTGTCGTCTGGTGACAGGAGTTTCAGACCTGCGCAGCGAAACGGGCAAGGAAGATGGGATCGATTCCCATCTTCATTTTCTTTCGGAAAGGAGCATGCCCGTGCGACGCAGGCTGGCTGTGGTATGGCGTTCCGTGGCGTCCGTGAGCCTGCTGGTGCTCACCGCCCTGACCCTCCCAGCTCAAGCTGCCGCGCCTGCCGACACGCTGGTCGTAGGCATTGATGAGGATGCCATCACCTTGGATCCCATGAACTTCCGCCACCGGCAGACGGAGACCATTCTGCGGAACATCTACGACGGGCTGGTCACCCGGACCCCCGATATGGAAATTGTCCCGGAACTGGCCGAATCGTGGGAGCAGGTGGATGAGACCACCTGGATCTTCCGACTGCGCCGAGGTGTGACCTTTCACGATGGAACACCGTTCACCGCCGCCGATGCCGCCTACAGCATCAACCGCACCGTGAAAGAAGGGGCCATGGGAGGCCAGACCTCGCCGCGCCAGGGACTTCTGGGGAACGTCATCGGGGCGGAGGCACTGGATGAGTACACCCTCAAGATCGAGACCGATGGACCGTGGCCGGCCCTCCTCTCTTTCCTCCCCTTCCACCTGATGGTGCCCGCCGCCACGGGCGACGGGTTGATTGAGCAGCCCATCGGAACCGGGCCCTTCCGCTTTGTGGAGTGGCAGCGGGGTCAGCGGGTGGTGCTGGAACGGTACGACGGGTACTACGGCGGCTCCCCGGAGCTCCCGCCCGTGGGGCCCGCGCAGGTGCGGCGGGTGATCTTCCAGGTCCTGCCCGAGCCGGCGACCCGTCTTGCCGCCTTGCGGGCCGGCGAGATCGACATCATGGTCGACGTGCCCGTCGATCAGATGGGCGCCATCGAGGCCGACCCCAACCTGGAACTCCTCGCGGTCAACGGGACCCGGAGCTTCTTCATGGAGATGAACGTCCAGAAGCCGCCCTTCACCGACCCCCGGGTGCGGCAGGCCATCAACTACGCGGTGGATGTCCAGGCCATCGTGGACGGGGTCCTCAACGGCTTGGCCACCCGCACGCCCACCCTTCTCTCGCCCCAGGCCTTCGCCTTCGACGACAGCCTGGAGCCCTACCCCTACGATCCCGAGCGGGCCCGGGCCCTGCTGGAGGAGGCCGGTGTGGGGCGGGGGTTCGCCATGACCATCGACACCATGCCGGACAACCGCTCGGCCGCCGAGGTGATCGCCTTCTACCTCCAGCAAGTGGGCATCCAGGCCCAGGTCCAGACCTGGGGCGATTACGGCGCCATGATCGACGCCATCCGCCGGGGGGATCGGGACGCCTGGGTCGACTCGTGGGGGAACGCCACCCTCGATCCCAGCGACATCGCGGAGCCCAAGCTCCAGACGGGCGGCCGGGGGAACTACAGCGGCTATTCCAACCCCCGGGTGGATGAGCTCCTCGCCCTCGCGGCGCGCAGCAGCGACCCGGCTGCCCGGGAGGCGGCCTACCGGGAGGTCCAGCAGATCATCTACGACGAAGCCCCCATGCTCTTCGGGTGGGTCGCCCAGGACCTCTACGCCATCAACCGGCGGGTGGAGGGCTGGCGGCCCAGCCCCGACAGCCGGATCAACCTCCACGACGCGGTGAAGCGTTAGCCCTGGAACCGGAGGGGCCCGGCTCTGGCCGGGCCCATCCCTGCCGCCCTTGGGTGGGTGGCGAGCCCTTGGGGAGGTGAGGCCCCTGAGCGGCCCGTATCTTGTGCGACGCCTGCTCCAGACGGTCCCCGTGGTGCTGGGGGTGACCCTGCTCGTCTTCACCCTCATCCATCTCACCCCCGGCGATCCCGTGGAGGCCATGATGGCCGGGCAGGGGAGCGTCACCCAGGAGCAGATGGACCAGCTCCGGCGGGAGCTGGGGCTGGACCTGCCCCTCTGGCGCCAGTACCTCCGCTTCCTGGCCGGTCTCGCCCGGGGCGACCTGGGCCACTCCTTCTACTACCGGGGGGCGCCCGTCGGCCGGCTCATCGCCGACAGGCTGCCGGCCACCATCGAGCTGACGGTGGCGGCCATGGTCATCTCGGTGGTGATCGCCTTGCCGGCCGGGGTGCTGGCCGCGGTCCGCCGCAACCGCTTGGCCGATCGGGTGGGGAGCGTCGGCGCCATGCTGGGTGTCTCCCTCCCCGATTTCTGGCTGGGTTTGGTGCTGATCCTCCTCTTCTCCGTCTCCCTGGGGTGGCTGCCCATTGCGGGGCGGATCACCTACGGGATGGAACCCCCGCCCGTGACCGGGCTCTACCTGGTGGACAGCCTCCTGGCCGGCGACTGGGCCGCTTTCGGCGATGCCCTACGGCACTTGGTCTTGCCCGCCGTCACCCTGGGGACGGCCATGGCCGCCCTCACCATGCGGATCACCCGCTCCTCCATGTTGGAGGTGATCCGCCAGGAGTACATCACCTACGCCCGGGCCAAGGGGCTGTCCGAGTGGGCGGTGGTGGTCCGCCACGGGCTGCGGAACGCCCTCATCCCCACGGTGACGGTGGTCAGCCTCAACGCGGGGACCTTGCTCGGCGGCAACATGATCGTCGAGACCATCTTCGGCTGGCCGGGGCTGGGCCGGCTGGTGGTGGACTCCATCTACGTGCGCGACTACCCGGTGGTCCAGGCGGCGGTCTTCATCTACGCCCTCACCTACATCCTGATGAACTTGGTGGCCGACTGGCTCTACACCTGGCTCAACCCGCGGGTGACCCTCTAGCAGGCAGGGGAGGTGGACCCTTGAAGGAGTTGGAATCGCTGCCCATCCGCGAGATGGCCACGCCCTGGCTGGAGGTGGAGGCGGACCCCAGGCAAGGGGAGGGCGCCCCCACCAGCTGGCGCCTGGTCTGGCGGGAGTTCCGGAAGAACCGGCCGGCCTTGGTCGGGGCGGTGGTGGTGCTCATCCTCATCGGCGTCGCCCTGGCGGCTCCCTGGATCGCCCCCCATGATCCGGCCCAGATCAACCCCTTCCGGCGCCTCCAGCCCCCGGCGTGGATGCCCGGCGGGAGCTGGGAGTACCCTCTGGGCACCGACCACCTGGGCCGGGACCTCCTCAGCCGGTTGATCTACGGCTCCCGGGTCTCCCTGGCCGTGGGCGCGGTGGTGGTCCTCATCGCCACCACCGTGGGCGTGGTCATGGGGCTGATCTCCGGCTACTTCGGCGGGTGGATCGATACGGTCATCCAGCGGGTGGTGGAGATTCTCCTCGCCTTCCCCTACCTGGTGCTGGCCATCGCCCTCATGGGGGTGATGGGCCCGGGGTTGGTCAACCTCCTGGTGGCCTTGGTCTACAAAGAGTGGGTTACCGCCGCGCGGGTGGTCCGGGCCGAGGTGCTGGCGGTGAAGAGCCGGGAGTACGTGGAGGCCGCCCGGGCCCTGGGCGCCAGCGGGACCCGCATCATGTTCCGGCACATCCTACCCAATGTGCTCGCCTCCGCGGTGGTGATCGCCACCCTCCGGGTGGCCTGGGTCATCCTGATGGAGGCCTCCCTCTCCTTTCTGGGGCTGGGGGTGCAGCCGCCCACGCCCTCGTGGGGGGTGATGGTGGCCGACGGGCGGAGCGCCATCTTCCAGCAGTGGTGGATCTCCACCTTTCCGGGCCTGGCCATCCTGGTGACGGTGCTCGCCATCAACCTGCTGGGGGAAGGCCTCCGGGACGCCCTGGACCCCCGGCTGAGAGAGTGAGCGCCCGGGGAAGAGCCGCCCGGTGTGGGCCCGCCGGAGGGGTAGGGATAGGGGGCAGGGTAGGGGCGGGGCCCCCTCCGACGAGAAGCTGAAAAAGGGCTTGCATCTTGGTAGCGACCCTGCTATACTTGCTCATGGCCGCACGGCCGAGGGAAAGCCTCCAGACAAGCCCCCATCGTCTAGCGGCCTAGGATGCATGGTTCTCAGCCATGAGACCCGGGTTCGAATCCCGGTGGGGGTACCAATCGTTTCGAAGAGCGCCGGCGACAATCGCCGGCGCTCTTTCCCTTTTCGGGCGCGGTGGAGAAAGAAGAAAGCCGGTGGAACACCCACCGGCTTTGGCTGGGGAGGAAGGATTCGAACCTTCATTACTGGATCCAGAGTCCAGCGTGTTCCCGTTACACCACTCCCCAACGGGGTCGGAAGGCACGCCTCCGACGCCTAAGAGGGTATCATGACTCCTGCTGCCTGTCAAGACCCGTTCGGCCGCGGCCGGCCCACCGGCGGAGGCGCCGGCAGGTGGCCTCCTTGCCCAGGAAGTGGATCACCTCATACATGCCGGGGGAGACCGTGGTCCCTGTCAGGGCGACCCGCACGGGCTGGAGCACGGCCCCCAGCTTCATGCCCCGCCGCTCCCGGATCCCCTCGAAGACGGCCTCGATCCCCTCGAGGGTGAAGGGCTCCAAGGCCTCCAGGCCATCGGCCGCCTCCGCGAAGATCTCAGGGATGGCCTCCTGCTTGAGGAACTTCTCCACCGCGGCCGGGTCGTACTGGATGTCGTCGGTGAAGTAGTAGTAGGTCCAGGGAACCAGCTCATCCAGCCGCTTGATGCGGGTCTGGACCTCCTTCAGGATCGTCTCCAGCCGGGGCAGGACCGCCTCCCGTTCCTCGGGCTTGGTGTAGCCCGCCGCCTCCAGGCGGGCGGCCGCCTCCTGGGCCAGGCGGTCCAGAGGCATCTGCCGGAGATAGACGCCGTTCATCCACTCGATCTTCTTCAGGTCGAAGATGGCCGGGTTCTTGGAGACCCGCTCCAGGGAGAAGTGGCGGATGAGCTCCTCCCGGGTGAAAAGCTCCGTCCGGTCATCCAAGGACCAGCCCAGGAGGGCCAGGTAGTTGATCATCGCCTCGGGCAGGTAGCCCTGCTCCCGGTACTGGTCGACGGAGGTGGCCCCGTGGCGCTTGGAGAGCCGCTGGCGGTCCGCGCCCAGGATCATGGGGACGTGGGCGAAGTGGGGGACGGGGAGGTTCAGCGCCCGGTAGATCTGGATCTGCCGGGGCGTGTTGGAGAGGTGATCCTCGCCCCGGATCACGTGGGTGATCCGCATGAGCGCGTCGTCCACCACCACCGCGAAGTTGTAGGTGGGCATGCCGTCGGACTTGATCAGCACCAGGTCGTCCAGCTGGCGGTTGTCGAAGCGGACGGGCCCCCGGATCAGATCCTCCACCACCGTCTCACCCTCATCCTCGGCCAGGAAGCGGATGACGGGCTTCCGCCCTTCGGTTTCGTACGCTTGGCGCTCGGCCTCGGTGAGGTGGAGGCATTTGCGGTCGTACTTGACGGCCTCGCCCCGCTTCAGCATGGCCTGGCGGCGCTCGGTCAGCTCCTCGGGGGTGCAGTAGCAGAAGTAGGCCCGGCCCGCCTCCAGGAGCTTCTGGGCGTACTCCCGGTAGATCTCCAGCCGCTCCGTCTGCCGGTACGGCCCATAGGGGCCGCCCACCTCGGGCCCCTCGTCCCAGTCGAGGCCCAGCCAGCGCAGGCCGTCGAGAATGGCTGCGAGGGACTCCTCGGTGGAGCGCTGGGTGTCGGTGTCCTCAATGCGGAGGACGAAGGTGCCGCCGTAGTGGCGGGCAAAGAGCCAGTTGAAGAGCGCCGTGCGAGCCCCACCCACGTGCAGGTAGCCGGTGGGACTGGGCGCAAAACGGGTCCGAACCTCTGCCAAGCCCGATCCTCTCCTTAAACGAGATGGCGTCCCACGAGGTCCCGTGCCGAGCGCGGACGGGTTACGGGGCGGCCACGGCTGGGGGCCACGGACCGCCGAGGGAGGCGCAGGCGCAGCCCCGGGCAGGGAGGCGGCCGATGACCGTCTCCAGCAGGCGCTGGAGCCGCTCGGAGGCGCGGTTCATCACGTCGACGACCTCTTGGTGGGACAGGGGGGTGTCCGCCAGGCCGGCGGCCAGGTTGGTGACGATGCCGATGGTGGCGTAGCAGAGGCCCGCCTCCCGGGCCAGAACCACCTCAGGGACGTTGGTCATGCCCACCAGATCCCCGCCCAGCTGGCGGAAGGCGCGAATCTCCGCGGCCGTCTCGTACCGGGGCCCTTCGGCGCAGACGTAGGTGGCGGAGGGGTGGACGGTAAACGCCTCTTGGTTTCCGAAGAGCTCGGCGGCCGCCGCCTGGATGGTGGCCCGCAGCTCGGGGCAGTAGGGTTCGGTGACGTCCACGTGGTAGACGCCCGCCGGCCCCCCTTCATAAAAGGTGCTCACCCGCCCCCGGGTGAAGTCGAGAAACTGGTCCACCACCGCCAGGTCGCCGGGGCGCATCTCCCGCCGCAGGGAGCCGACGGCCGAGCTGGAGAGCACCCGCTCCACGCCCACCTCGCGCAAGGCCCAGATGTTGGCCCGGTAGTTGATCCGGTGGGGCGGCGTCTGGTGCTGCTCCCCGTGCCGGGGCACGAAGAAGACCTCCTGGCCCGCCCACTCGGTCTGGCGCAGCCGGACGGGGCCGAAGGGGGTCTGGACCCGCACCTCCTGGGCCTCACCCGAGCCGATCTGGTACAGGCCGGTGCCACCGATGAGTCCGACGCGCATCGGCACCCCTCCTCCGCCTGAGAACCCACGTGCCGCCGGAGTCATCATTTCCTTCGCCAGGAGGTGGCCGCCTCCTCCCTGGGCCCTGGGTTCCCCTGCCAGCCGGGTCCCGCCGGCGGGGCTCGCCGCCCCGGCGCCGGACCGCCCCCCTCCCCGGGGGCCCCGGAGCGCTGACCATCGCCTGCCGCAGGCCCGCCGACCCTGGGATGTCAGCTGACGATGGAGAAGTAGGCCATCACCTCATCTTCCGGCGCCTCTTCCAGGGAGCGGGCCAGCTCGTCGACGATCTCCGGGGTCACCCGGGCCACCTCACCGTCCAGCGCCCGGCGGCAGACGGCCAGGCTGGCGTAGGACTCGGGATGGCGTCGCACAAAGTCCAGAATCCGCTCCACCCGTTCCTTGGCTTGGGCCAGGGACCATCCCTCCACTCGCTTCCTGGGGCTAGTCTGGCGCGCCGGCGCCGGCCCTTATGCCGGCCCGATCCCGCGGGGCCATCCGGGACTGGAGGGAGGGATCGGGAGCCGGAGGGAGGGGCCGGGCGGGAAAGGGAGCCCTGGGCGGATCGTGCCTCCAAGTCCCGGCCATAGGGCCGCGGGGGCGGGTTCAGACTAGCGGCGAGGGCGAAGGGAGGGACGCGCGTGAGCTGGTGGGAGACACTGAAGGACCTCTTGGGCTGGAGCGATGAGGTGAGCCTCAAAGAGCAGGAACGCCTGCGCCGGGTGAGTGGGGCCCGGATGGAAGCGGCCGAGGAGCTGGCCAGCTTCTACAACGGCCAGAGTAGCGCCCGCACCGCCACGGCGGAGCCGGCCCTGGAGGCGTACCAGTTGCGCCCCAATGACGGCGTGAAGGTGGAGCCCGTCCCCATCACCCGGTACGAGACGGTGACGGTCACCTACGACGGCCTCCTGGCCAAAGCCGGAGCCCAGCAGGTGATCCTCCACTGGGGGTACGGCCCCGGGCCCTGGCGGAAGGTGCAGGAGCAGGTGATGCAACGGACGCCCGAGGGCCACTGGGAGGCCCTGGTGACCTTGAACGAAGGCGGCCGCTTCAGCTTCTGCTTCCGGGACAACGCCTACAACTGGGACAACAACGCCGGGCGGAACTGGAGTTACGAGATCCATGATGGCCGCATGCCTTGGTAGCCGGTGAGGGGTGAAGGCCGAAGGGGGGAACCGCCGTGGCTCGGCTCCTGATCGAAGGGGGGCACCGCCTCTGCGGGGAGGTGGAGATCTCCGGGGCGAAGAACGCGGCCCTGCCCATCATGGTGGCCGCGGCCTTGGCCGAGGGGGAGTCGGTGCTGGAGCGGGTTCCCCCCACCACCGACACCCTCATCATGGCCCGCATCCTCCGGGAGCTGGGCGTCACCGTCGCCTTCCTGCCGGAGGGTGCGTGCGCCATCGACGGCACCCGGCTCCGGCACCACCGGGCGCCCTACAGCCTGGTCCGGCGGATGCGGGCTTCCTTTTATGTGGCCGGTCTCCTCCTGGCCCGGCTGGGGCGGGCTCAGGTCCCCCTGCCCGGGGGCTGCGCCCTGGGCTCCCGCCCCGTCGACTTCCACATGCGGGGCTTCGAGCGGCTGGGGGCCCGGGTGACGGTGGAGCACGGCTACATGGTGGCCCGCACCGGGGGCCGCCTCCAGGGCCGTCCCATCTATGTGGAGCGGGCCAGCCTGGGGACCACCGTCAACCTGATGCTGGCCGCCGTCCTGGCCGAGGGGACCACCGTCCTCGAGAATGCGGCCCGGGAGCCGGAGGTGAGCGATCTGGCCACCTTCCTCAACCGGATGGGCGCGCTGGTGGAGGGGGCGGGGACGGACCAGATCCGCATCACCGGGGTGGACCGGCTCCGCCCGGCCCGCCACCGGATCATCCCCGACCGGGTGGAGGCGGGCACCTTCCTCCTGGCGGCCGCCATCACCCAAGGGGAGGTGGTCCTCCACGGGGTGAACCCCGATCACTTGCGGGCCCCCTTGCGGAAGCTGGAAGAGGCGGGGGCCCAGGTGACGGCCGAAGGGCCCCACCAGCTCCGCCTGGTCATGGAGGGCCGGCCCCAGGCCCTGGAGATCGAGACCGCGCCCTATCCCGGCTTTCCCACCGACCTGCAACAGCCCTTCGTCTCCCTCCTCAGTTTGGCCCGGGGGACGAGTGTTATCCGGGAGACCATCTTCGACCGGTTCCGGTACGTCGACGAACTCCGGCGGATGGGGGCCCGCATCCGGGTGGAGGGGCAGCAAGCCCTGGTGGAGGGGGTGGAGCGGCTGACGGGCGCGCCCGTGGAGGCGACGGACCTCCGGGGGGGCGCCGCCCTGATCCTGGCCGGTCTGGCCGCCCAGGGGGTGACCGAGGTACAAGGGATGGAGCACGTGGACCGGGGCTACCACCGGCTGGAGGCGAAGCTGAACCGCCTGGGGGCCCGAACCCGCCGCCTCGACCCCGACCGGCCGTCGCCCAACCACTCGCCCGTCGTCCTCCTGGAGTCGTAGGCTCAGGGGCCGGGGGCCCGGTCTGCGCCCCCCTCTGCGGCCCGAAGCCAGACGACCAGCCGGTCCCCTACGGCCCAGATGAAGTCGACGGTCAAGGTGTAGGTGGCCTCCTCCAGGCGGACGGTCCGGTTGTGGGCCACCGCCCGGAGGATGGACGGGTCCAGCTCGGAGAGGTCGCTCCCGATGGCGTGGCGGTACAGCTCGTGGGCGGCCGCCTCCAGCTCCACTTTCCGGCGGGGGTCGGGGAACTCGAGGAGGCGGGCCTCCACCTCCCGGATGGCCGGCCGCCGCCGGGCCACCTCCAGGCTCTCCTCCAGGCGGCTGATCTGGTCGGTCCGGCGGGCCAGCTCCACTTCCAGGCGGCGCCGTTCCAGCTCCAGCCGGTCCACCTCCCCGCCCAGAAGCAGGGTCCCGGCCACCATCCCCACGACGATGCCCAGGAGGAGCCAGGCCAGGTGGCTCTGCAGTTGCCGGCGGCTCCAGGTGATGAAGAGGGCTCGGCTCCCCATGGATCAGGGCTACTCCCGCAGGTTGACCAGCGCGGTCAAGAGCCAGTGCCCGGCGTGGGCCCCGAAGAGCGCGGCGGCGATCACCGCGCCTTGCCGGACCAGGAGGAAGACCTGGCCCCGGAGGAGGCCCGATTCGATGGCGGTCAGGGTGTCGAAGGTGCCCCCGATGGCCACCGCCATGGCCCAGAGCCGGATCCGGCGGGAGAGCTCCGCGATGGAGGCGAAGGGCGACCCCTGGGTGAGGACGATGGCCAGGGCGCCCAGCAACGACCCGCCCATCACCACCCCGAAGGCGGTGCAAAAGGGGAGGAGGAGCTCTTTGGCCACCCGGAGCATCACCTGGCCCGCCCCCTTGTGACCCGTCCTCCTTTGGTCCTATGCGGCGCCGGACGCCAGCAGACCCGGGGGCCGGTGGTTTTCCCGCGCCGGCCTGTGGTATACTGAAAACAATTCGAACACGAATTCGAAGGCCGCGAGAACGGGCCTGCCACGGACGGTTTGACGGGAGCGGGCTCCATGTCCTTTGTCCACCTGCATGTCCACAGCGTCTACAGCCTCCTCGACGGTGCCGCCTCCATCGACGGGCTTTGCCGGCGGGCGGCCGAGCACGGGATGCCCGCTCTGGCCTTGACCGATCACGGGGCCATGTACGGGGCCGCCGCCTTCTACCGGACGGCCCAGGCCTACGGGCTGAAGCCCATTCTGGGCTGCGAGCTGTACGTCGCGCCGCCCCACGAGGCGGACCGGGGGCGCCGGCGGCACCACCTCCTGGTCCTGGCCCAGACCGCGCAAGGGTACCGGAACCTGGCCCGCCTGGTGACCGCCGGCTTCACCGACACCGCCTCCCAGAAGCCCCGGATCGACCGGAGCCTTCTGGAGGCGCACAGCGAGGGCCTCATCGTCCTGTCGGGCTGCATGTCCAGCGAGGTGCCCGAGCTGCTCCTGGCCGGCCGGGAGAAGGAGGCCCGCCAGGCAGCCCGGTGGTACCAGGAACGCTTCCCCGGCCGGTACTACATCGAGCTTCAGGAGAACGGCATGGCCCGCCAGGAGGCCCTCAACCGGAAGCTGGTGGCGCTGGCCCGGGAGCTGGAGCTGCCCCTGGTGGCCACGGGCGACGTCCACTACGTCGACCCGGGGGACGCGGAGGCTCAGGATGTGCTGCTCTGTATCCAGACGGGGAAGCGCCTGGCCGACCCCGACCGGCTCCGCTTTCCCACCAACCGCTTCTACCTGAAGTCGCCCCAGGAGATGGCCGCCCACTTCCGGGAGCTACCGGAGGCGCTGGCCAACACCCTTCAGATTGCCGAGAGCGTCGAGCCCGTGCTGGAGCCGGAACCCACCCAGCTGCCCGACCCGCCCCTCCCCCCGGAGGCGGGGGGCGACCCGGCGGCCTGCCTCCGGAAGCTGGCCGAGGAGGGGGCCCGGCGCCGGTACGGGACGATCAGCGAGGCGGTCCGGGAGCGGCTGGACCACGAGCTGGACGTGATCACCTCCATGGGGTACGCGTCCTACTTCCTCATCGTGGCCGATTTCGTCGGCTGGGCCCGCCAGCAGGGGATCGCGGTGGGCCCGGGAAGGGGCTCGGCCGCCAGCAGCCTGGTCGCCTACTGCTTGGGGATCACCCAGGTGGACCCCCTTCGGTACGGGCTGGTCTTCGAACGGTTCCTCAACCCGGCCCGGGTCTCCATGCCCGACATCGACGTGGACTTCAGCGACGCCCGGCGGGGTGAGGTGCTGGAGTACGTGGCCCGCCGCTACGGCCCCGAGCGGGTGGGGCAGATCGCCACCTTCTCCCAGCTGGCCGCCCGGGCCGCCCTGCGGGATGTGGGCCGGGTGCTGGACGTGCCCGTGGCCGACGTGGACCGGGTGGCCAAGCTGGTCCCACCGGGGCCGGGGGTCACCCTCCAGCAGGCCATCGACCAGGAGCCCCGCCTGCGGGCCATGCTCCAGGGCGAGGAGGGCCCCCTCTACGCCCGCTGGCTCCGCCTGGCCCAGCAGGTGGAGGGGGCGCCCCGGCATCTCTCGGTCCACGCGGCGGGGGTGGTGATCACCCGGGAGCCTTTGGTGGAGCGGGTGCCCCTGGCCCGGACCCACGAGGGGGTCCTGGTGACCCAGTACCCCATGGAGGATTTGGAGTGGCTGGGCCTGCTCAAGATGGACTTCTTGGGCTTGCGGACCCTCACCGTTCTGGAGCGGGCGGTGGAGCTGGCCCGGGCGGAGGCGGGGGAGGGGGCGGTTCCCGACCTGGAGAACCTGCCCGACGATCCGGCGGTCTACCAGATGCTGGCCGAAGGGCGGGCGGAAGGGGTCTTCCAGCTGGAGACCTCCATGTTCCGCTCCCTCCTGCCCGAGGTCCGGCCTGACCGCTTTGAGGATCTGGTCGCCTTGCTCGCCCTGGGGCGGCCCGGGCCGTCGGGGCGGGTTCAGGAGTACATCGAGCGGAAGCACGGCCGCCAGCCCGTCACCTACCTCCTGCCCGAGCTGGAGCCGGTCCTGGCCGAGACCTACGGGGTGATGCTCTACCAGGAGCAGGTGATGCAGGTGGCCATGGCGGTGGCCGGCTACACCGCGGGGGAGGCCGACCTCCTCCGGCGGGCCATGGGGAAGAAGGACCCGGCGGCCATGGCGGCCGAGGAGGACCGCTTCGTCCAGCGGGCGATGGCCCGGGGGGTGGCCGAGGCCAAGGCCCGGGCCCTCTTCCGGGAGATGGCCGACTTTGCCGGGTACGGCTTTGCCAAGAGCCACTCGGTCGCCTACGCCCACATCACCTACCAGACGGCGTACCTGAAGGCCCACTACCCCGTGGCCTTCATGGCCGCCCAGCTGAGCAGTGTGATGGGACAGGACCACCGGGTGGCCGAATACCTTGAAGCGTGCCGCCGGGAAGGGATCCCCGTCCTGCCGCCCGACGTCAACGCCAGCAGCTGGGTCTTCCGGCCCGAGGGCGGCGGGATCCGCTTCGGGCTGGGCGCGGTGAAGAACGTGGGCTGGGATTTGGTCCGGGCCCTGGAAGAGGCCCGGCAGGAGGGGCCCTTCACCAGCCTGGCGGACCTGCTCGATCGCCTGGAAGAGGCCCACCCCAACCGGAAGGCCCTGGAGAGCCTGATCAAGGCGGGCGCCATGGACGCCTTTGGCCACCGGCGCTGGCTGCTCGCGGAGCTGGAGGTGCTGATGAACGCCCGGGCCGCGGGCCAGCCCCGGGCCCGGGGCCAGACCAGCCTCTTCGGCCCGGAAGAGCCGGGAACGGGGGGGTTGGGGAGCCGCCCGGCCGACGTGCCCCCCTTCGACCGGCAGGAGGAGCTGGCCCTGGAGAAGGAGGTCCTCGGCTTCACCCTCTCGGGCGATCCCCTGGCCCCCTGGCGGGAGTGGCTGGCCCGGGCGGGGGCCCTTCCCCTGCGGGAGGTGGGCCGGCACGTTGGGCGGGAGGTGCTGGTGGGCGGCACGGTGGCTGGTGTCAAGGCGATCACCACCCGGCGGGGGGAGCCCATGGCCTTCCTCACCGTGGCCGACGGGGTGGACCAGCTGGAGGCGGTCCTCTTCCCGGCGGTCTACCAAGGGTGCCGGGATCTCCTGGAGGAGGGCCAGCCCCTCCTGGTGGCCGGCCAGGCCCGGACCCGGACCACCAGCGGCGGTGAAGAGCTCCAGCTGGAGGCCCGCTGGGTCGCCCCCCTCACCCCCCAGGGGCTTTGCCTGGAGGTGGAGGCGGGCGGGGGCTTGGACTGGACCGAGCGCCTGGCGGCCCTCCTCCGGGGCCGGCGGGGATCGGTCCCCGTCTGGCTGCTGGTGGAGGGGGAGCAGGAGCGGGCGCTCATCCTCCTGCCGCGGT
Organism: Limnochorda sp.; assembly: GCF_047459355.1. Lineage (NCBI taxonomy): Bacteria > Bacillati > Bacillota > Limnochordia > Limnochordales > Limnochordaceae > Limnochorda > Limnochorda sp. The sequence goes on from NZ_VSCV01000011.1 coordinate 53,059, forward strand.
CCCTTTGGCTTGCCGATGGAGAGAGTGGGCGAATGGCGGAGCGGCTGGCGGCCATGGAAGGCATCCCGGTCCGCACCGCGCGGACGTTGGGAGAGGAGCGTGCACGAGCATGAAGAACGGGTTGCAGGAAGCGGCCTTCCAGGCCCTGGCGCGACGGGGTGTCCAGCTGGAGGAGATGGCCCGGCTGGTCCAGCAGGTGGTCCAGGAGCAGGGGATGGACCTCTCCCTGGCCGAGTGCCGGAACCATCTGGAGAAGGTGCTGGAGAAGCGGGAGGTCCTCTACGCCATCCTCACCGGGGTGACCCTGGATGAGCTGGCTGAGGCGGGGGCCCTGCCCGAGCCCCTCCAGGAGGCGGTGGCCAACGACCTGCCCCTGTACGGCGTGGACGAGATCCTGGCCACCTCCATCACCAACATCTACGGGGCCGTCTCCCTCACCCGCTTCGGCTACCTGGACAAGAAGAAGCCGGGGCTGGTGGGCCTGCTCAACCGGAAGCTGAAGGGCGGCGCCATCCACACCTTCATGGATGATCTGGTGGCGGGGATCGTGGCGGCCACCGTGGCCCGGATCGAGCATGCGGCCCTGAAGGGGGCCGCCCGCCTGCCCGGTCTGGAGAAGAGCCCGCCCAACGGCCTGGCGACGGCGGCGGAAGGCTGATTCCGGCGGCCCTGGCGCTGGTTGACACCCCTTTTGGCCGCCGACTATAATGATGGCGATTTCCGGGCTGTCCAGAGGAGGGACCGGCGGCATGGATCAGGCTTGGGACGAACCGGTCGCCGGTGACTTCGTGGTGATCCAGGCTCTGGAGGACGGGGTGACCATCTTCGGCCTTACCCGGGGGAAAGAGACCCGCTTCCACCACAGTGAGAAGCTGGACGCGGGCGAGGTCATGATCGCCCAGTTTACCCGGCACACCTCGGCGATGAAGATACGGGGCAGGGCTCGAATCCTCACCTCCCACGGTACGGTGGAATCGGGCCCCCAGAGCGAGTCCAGGCGGTAGCCTGGATCTTTTTTGATCAGCCCGGTGGGCGCCCGAGGCCGGTTGGGGGGCAGGCACATGTGGACGGTGGTTTACATCGCGCCGAACCGTCCGGTAGCTGAGATGCTGAAGGAACTCCTGGAGAAGGAGGGTCTGCTCACCATGCTCCGCCCGCTGGGCGTGCCCCACCTGGGCGACTCGGCCAACGTGCAGATCCTGGTGCCCGAGGCGGAGGTGGAGGAGGCCCAGGAGATCCTGAGCCAGGTGATCGGCGGCGCATAAGCCCGGCGGAGCCGGCGAGACCAGCATCCTGGGAGGAGTCGTGACCCGTGCTGAAGGATCTGTTCCGGGGCCGGCCCCGGTATGCCACCATCAACCCCACGCCCGGGGAGAGCCGCCAGGAGCCCCGTCCCGTGGCGCCCAAGGAGGCGCCCGACGGCCTCTGGCTCAAGTGTGACGGCTGCGAGACGATCCTGTACAGAAAAGAGCTGCAGCAGCACGCCCAGATCTGCCCCAAGTGCGGCTACCACTTCCGTATCGGCGGCTGGGAGCGGCTGGAACAGCTGGCCGACGAGGGTTCCTTCACCGTCTGGGAGGACCACCTGGCCTCTGTGGACCCGCTGGGCTTCCCCGGCTATCCCGAGAAGGTGGTCCAGGCCCAGGCCCGCACGGGTCTTTCCGAGGCGGTCATCGTGGGCCGGGCGGCCATTGAGGAGCTGCCCGTTGCCTTGGGGATCTTCGACTTCAACTTCGTGGGCGGCAGCATGGGGAGCGTGGTGGGCGAGCGGCTGACCCGGCTCTTCGAGCGGGCGGAAGCCGAGCGCCTGCCGGTGGTGGTGGTCTCCGCCGGCGGGGGCGGCGCCCGGATGCAGGAAGGGATCCTCTCCCTGATGCAGATGGCCAAGACCAGCCAGGCCGTCGCCCGCTACCGCCGGTGCCGGATGCCGTTCATCTCCGTTCTGACCGACCCCACCATGGGGGGCGTCTACGCCAGCTTCGCCTCCCTGGGCGATGTGATCATCGCCGAGCCGGGGGCCCGCATCGGTTTCGCCGGGCCCCGCATCGTCCAGGAGACCACCCGGCAGGTCCTGCCTGAGGGGTTCCAGACGGCCGAGTACGCCCTCCAGAACGGCATGATCGACCTGGTGGTTCCCCGGCCCAAGCTCCGAGAGCAGGTGGCCCAGCTCCTCCGCCTCCACCTTTAGACCGGGGCGGTCACGGACGAGAGCCTGGCATGAGGAGGGCAAGCGGTGGCGGCGACCGATTTCGAGTGGGAACGGCCGTTGATCGAGCTGGAAGAGCGGATCCGGGAGCTGGAGAGCTTCACCGACCAGAGGGGGATCGACCTCTCGGAGGAGATCACCCGCCTCAAGCGCCGGGCCGATCAGCTCCGGGAGGAGATCTTTGCCAACCTGACCCCCTGGCAGCGGGTCCTCCTGGCCAGGCACCCCGGGCGGCCCACCACCCTGGAGTATATTGCGTCCATCTTCGATGAGTTCGTGGAGCTCCACGGCGACCGAACCTTCCGGGACGACCCGGCTATGGTGGGGGGCATCGCGCGGCTCAACGGCCGCCCCGTGACGGTGATCGGCCCTCAGAAGGGGCGGGACACCAAGGAGAACATCCGCCGGAACTTCGGCCTCCCCCATCCGGAAGGGTACCGGAAGGCGATCCGCCTCATGGAGCAGGCGGAGCGGTTTGGCCGCCCCATCATCACCCTGATTGACGTGGTGGGCGCCTACCCGGGCATCGAGGCGGAGCAGCGGGGCCAGGGCCTGGTCATCGCCGAGGCGATCATGACCATGTCCCAGCTGCGGGTGCCCATCATCTCCGTGGTGACGGGCGAAGGGGGCAGCGGCGGGGCCCTGGCCATCGGTGTCGCCGACCGGGTCTGGATGCTGGAGAACGCGTGGTACTCGGTCATCTCGCCGGAGATGTGCGCCCAGATCCTCTGGAAGGATTCGAAGCGGGCCCCCGAGGCGGCCAGCCTCCTTAGGCTGACGGCCCGGGACCTCATGGAGCTGGGGATCATCGACGGGATCGTCCCTGAGCCCATGGGGGGCGCGCACCGGGACAAGGAGGCGACGGCCCGGAACGTGAAGGAGGTGCTGGTGCGGGAGTTGCAGGTCCTGGAAGGGATGGACCCGGACGCCTTGCTGGAAGCCCGCTACCAGCGCTACCGGCGGATAGGGGCCTTCGCCGAGGGGCAGAGCCAAGAGCTGGCCTCCCGCCGGGAGGACGGGGAGGAGGGGCAGGTGCCGGAGGAAGCCGGGCTGGGCGGGCAGGCCGTCACCGGGGTGGGCTCGCCGCCGGCGCCTTCGGAGTAGCCTGCCCTGGACAGAGAAGGGGCTAGGAAGATGCCACAACCTGACGGCACACCAGCACAGAACCTGAAACGCACGCAGACCTTGAAACGGACCAAGATCATCGCAACCGTCGGACCGGCCAGTGAATCGCCCGAGATGCTCCGGCGGCTGGTGGCAGCCGGCGTCGACGTCTTTCGCCTCAACTTTTCCCACGGGAGCCTGGAGGAACACCGGCGCCGGATCGAGTGGATCAAGGCCCTCCAGGCCGAAGGGTTGCCGGTGGCGATCCTGCAAGACATCCAGGGGCCGAAGATCCGCCTGAGTGAGGTGCCCGGCGGCCGGATCACCTTGGAGCGGGGCCAGGAGGTGCTGATCTCGCCTACCCTGCCGCCCCAGGCCTTCCCTTTGCGCTTGCAGATCCCCTATCCACCCCTGACCCGCCAGCTGGCGCCGGGATCTCTGATCTACCTGGATGACGGCGAGCTGGAGCTGGAGGTGGAGGCGGTGGAGGCGGAGCTCCTCCGCTGCCGGGTGAAGGTGGGCGGCGAGCTCACCTCCCACAAGGGCGTCACCCTGCCCGGGCTCCGCATCGACCTGCCGCCGCTCACCCCGCAGGATGAGGAGCACATCCGCTTCGGCGTCGAGATGGGCGTCGACTGGGTGGCCGCCTCCTTCGTGCGGGAGGCGGCCCATGTGGAGGCGGTCCGGGAGGCCATCCGCCGGTACGGCGGCGACCAGCTGGTAGTGGCCAAGATCGAAAACCGCCAGGGCTTGGAGGCGGTCGATGAGATCATCCAGGTGGCCGATGGGGTCATGGTGGCCCGGGGCGACATGGGGGTGGAGATCCCGCCCGAAGAGGTCCCCCTGGCCCAGAAGATGATCATCCAGAAGTGCAACGAGGCGGGCAAGCCCGTCATCACCGCCACCCAGATGCTCGACTCCATGGCCCGCAACCCCCGCCCCACCCGGGCGGAGGTGACCGACGTGGCCAACGCCATCCTGGACGGGACCGACGCGGTCATGCTCTCGGGGGAGACGGCCGTCGGCCGCTACCCCGTGGAGAGCGTCCGGATGATGGCGGCCATCTGCCGGCGGACGGAAGCCGCCATCAACCACGGGGCCATCCTCCGCGACCGCCAGCCCCGGCCCGGGGCGACGGTGGCCGAGGCCATCGCCTACGCCACCTGCCAGACCGCGCAAACCCTGGGCGCCCGGGCCATCATCACCTCCACCCAGACGGGGGCTTCGGCCCGGCGGGTCTCCCGCTTCCGGCCCAACTGCCCCATCGTTGCCGTCACCCCCAACCCCCGGGTGCGGCAGCGCCTGGCTTTGGTCTGGGGCGTCTACCCCTGCCGCACCGCCCGGCCGGGCAACATCGACGAGATGATCGATCTGGGCGTGGCCGCCGCCCGGGAGCAGGGCTGGGTGACCGACGGGGATCTGGTGGTCATCGCGGCCGGCGTCAAGACGGGCACCCCCGGCAACACCAACCTGCTCCAGGTCCACCGGGTCGGCGGGAACTGAGGGCCCTGGCAGGGCCATCCCAGCAAGAGGAGGCGGCCCGTCCGTGGGGGCGGGCTGCCCCTGAGGGGTCCGCTGGTTCCTGGCGGAGCGGGCTTCGGGCAAGCCCTTCTTGGGGCCGGCCTCGGGGGACGAGCCTTTTCCAGAAGGGAAGGAGATGAGCATGCTCCGGACAAAGACAGAGAAACAAGGGGGTTGGGAGTACGCCTGGAGGGCGGGAAGGCCGTGGTCATAGGAGTCCCCAAGGAAGTCAAACCGGGTGAGCACCGGGTGGCCCTGACGCCGGCGGGTGTTGCCGAGCTGGTCCGGGCTGGCCACCGGGTGCTGGTTCAACAGGGCGCCGGGGTGGGGAGCGGCATGGGCGACGAGGAGTACCAGGCGGCCGGCGCGACCATCGTTCCCACCCCTGAGGACGTCTTTGCCGACGCGGAGCTCATCCTGAAGGTGAAGGAGCCTGTTGAGCAGGAGTTTCCTCTCTTCCGACCGGGGCAGATCCTCTTCGCCTACCTCCACCTGGCAGCCCATCCCGGCGTGACCCAGCGGCTCCTGGCGTCGCAGGTGACGGCCATCGCCTACGAGACCATCCAGGAGCCCAATGGCGCCCTGCCGCTTTTGACCCCCATGAGTGAGGTCGCCGGCAGGATGAGCGTGCAGGTGGGTGCCCAGTTCCTGGAGCAGATCCACGGCGGGCGGGGTGTCCTCTTGGGCGGCGTGCCCGGGGTGCCCCCGGCCGAGGTGGTCATCTTGGGCGCGGGGACGGTGGGGACCAACGCCGCCCGCATCGCCCTCGGCCTGGGCGCCCATGTCACCCTCATGGACAACCGGATCGACCGGCTTCGCTACTTGGAAGATGTCCTCCGCGGCAACCTGATGACGGTGGTGGCCAACCACCACACCGTGGATCGGGCCGTCCGGTACGCCGACCTGGTCATCGGCGCGGTGCTGGTGCCGGGAGCCCGCACGCCCCGGCTGGTTACCGAGGAGATGGTGCGGGGCATGAAGCCGGGTTCGGTCATCGTCGACGTGGCCGTGGATCAGGGCGGGTGCGTGGAGACCATCGACCGGGCCACCACCCACGACGATCCCGTCTACGTGAAGCATGGGGTGATCCACTACGCGGTCTCCAACATGCCCGGGGCCGTGCCCCGGACCTCCACCCGGGCCCTGACCAACGCCACCCTTCCGTACGTGGTGGAGCTAGCCAACAAGGGGCTCCACCGGGCCATGGTTGAGAATCCCGTTCTGGCCGGCGGGCTGAACGTGATGGCGGGCCAGATCACCCACCCAGCCGTGGCTGAGGCCCACCAGATGTCGTACACGCCCGCCGCCGAGGTTCTGGCTGGGTAGGAGAGCCGGCCGGTCCCTGCGGCCGGCTCTCCCGTCAGGAGTTGCAGGGGAAAAAAGGAGGATCCATCTGAAACCTGAGGCCGCGCAGGCGCTGGATCACAGCTATGCTCGGGCATTTGCTGCGTCAGGGGCCGTCTACAAGCAGGCGGCCCAAGTGCTGGCTGGTGGGCTCACCCACGACTCCCACCGGTTGGAGCCCTTCCCTCCCTACATCACCAAAGTGCAAGGTGCGTACAAGTGGGATGCCGACGGCCACCGGCTCGTGGACTACTGGATGGGCCATGGCGCCATGATCTTGGGGTATGACCACCCCAAGGTGGTGGAGGCGGTGGAGCGCCAGCTCGCCCGGGGGAGCTTCTACGGGGCGGAGCACCCCCTGGCCCTGGAGTGGGCCGAGCGGATCCAGCGGATGGTGCCCTCGGCCGAGCGGGTCCGCTTCACCGTGACCGGCAGTGAAGCGACCGAGCTGGCCCTCCGCCTGGCCCGGGCCGCCACGGGCCGCCCGTGGGTGGTCAAGTTTGCGGGCCACTACCACGGCTGGCACGAGCCCCTGGCCAAAGGGGTCCTGCCGGGGGAGGCGAGCCCCGGAACCGATGGCCGGCCAGCGGGGGACGGCCCGGCGGCCACCCGGCTCGTGGCTCCCGACCGGCTGGACGAGCTGGAGGCGCTCCTGGACACCCGCCAGGTGGCGGCGGTGATCCTGGAGCCGGGCGGGGGCTCCTGGGGGGCCATCCCTGTGGATGTGGGCTGGCTTCAGACCGTCCGGGAGCTGACCCGTCGCACCGGGACCGTCTTGATCTTCGACGAGGTGATCACCGGCTTCCGCTTGGCCCCCGGCGGGGCCCAGGAGCGGTACGGGGTCTTGCCCGACCTGACCTGCCTCGCTAAGATCGTCTCGGGCGGCATGCCCGGCGCGGCGGTGGCCGGCCGGGCGGAGATCATGGCGTACCTGGATTTCCGCGATGAGGCCTGGAACCGGTCCCAGCGGGTGGCCCATCTGGGCACCTTCAACGCCACGCCTCTGGCGGCGGCGGCGGGCATCGCCACCCTGGACGAGATCGCTTCGGGGCGGGTGCTCCCCGCCATCGACCGGCTGGGTGCCCGGCTGGTCCAGGCCCTCAACGAGCGTCTCCGGGCCCGGGGGGTGCGGGGCTACGCCTACGGCCAGGCCTCCATCTTCCACATCGCCCTGGGGGTGGACCCGCCCGAAGGGGAAGAACCCAGCCCTTCCGAGTGGCAGGCGCTCCTGGAGGCGGCCAAGGGCCCGGCCACCCAGTGGCTCCGCAAGGCGATGCTCCTCGAAGGGGTGGACCTGATGCGGTCCGGCGGGTTCCTCTCGGCGGCCCACGGCGATCAGGAGCTGGAGGAGACGGTCCAGGCCTTCGACCGGGCGCTGGAACGGCTCTCCAAGGTGGAGCCGGCGTGGTTTGCATGAAAGGGGCGGCGGTGTGCAGGCAGGGAAGCTCTCCATCGCCGAGTTGAGGCGGCGGGTGCTGGGTTATCTGGGCCAGGAGCGGCCCGAGGTGGCGGTCCACGCGGGTGTGGGGCTGGATGCCGCGGTGGTGGACCTGGGCGGTGATCTGTGCGTCCTGGCCAGCGACCCCATCACCGGGGCCGTCGAGGGCGCAGGGCGGCTGGCCGTGCAGGTCTCCTGCAACGACGTGGCGGCCATGGGGGCGGAGCCCGTTGGGGTGCTGGCCACCGTCCTCCTGCCCGAGGGCTCAGGGCCCGAGGACGTGGAGCGGCTCATGCAGGAGATCTCCCGCCAGGCCCAGGCCCTGGGGATCGAGGTGCTGGGCGGGCACACGGAGATCACCTCCCGGGTCACGGCGCCCGTGGTGGTGACCACGGCCGTGGGCCGGGTGCAGCGGGGCCGGCTGGTGACCGCCTCCGGCGGCCGGCCGGGTGACGGCCTGGTGGTGACCAAGGGCGTGGGCATCGAGGGGACCGCCATCCTGGCCGCCGACTTTGGCCAGGAGCTGGCAGGGCGGGTGGCCCCGGAGGTGCTGGAGCGGGCCTGCCGCTTCGCCGACGAGCTGAGCGTGGTGGGCGAGGCCTTGGCCGCCGCCCGCCTGGGCGCCACCGCCATGCACGATGTGACCGAGGGAGGCCTCTACGGCGCCTGCCGGGAGCTGGCCGCCGCCTCCGGGGTAGGGGTGGAACTCTGGATGGACCGGCTCCCCGTGCGGCCCGAGACCCGGGCGATCTGTGACGCCTTCGGCCTGGACCCGGCGGGGCTCATCTCCTCGGGGAGCCTCCTCATCGCCACCCCGGACCCCGAGGGTATGGTGCGCGGGCTGGAGGCCCAGGGCTTCCAAGCCTTCGTGGTGGGCCGCCTCGTCCCCGAGGGCCTCTGGCGGGTGACCAAGGAGGCCCAGCCGGGCTCCGGCGCCCAAAGACGCCCCTTCCCCGAGAACGAAGAGGACGAACTCTGGCGGTTTCTGAGAAGCCGGTAGCCGGCGGGGTGTCCCATCTTTCCTCCCCTGCGGCGTCCGGTCCTTCTCCCTCGTGAGATCGGGACTGGGCCCTCAGCCCGGCCAAGCCACCTCCGCGTAGTTTGGGACAGGGCCAGCCCTTGGCCCAGCTCGCCGCGGAGGTGAGACCTATGTGGACGTACCAGCTCACGCCGGGCCAGCAGCCCATTCAGGTCCTTCCCTTCCCGATCGGGCCCCGGCCTGGTGTCCGACCGGC